>NZ_JBYSXG010000119.1:0-1192 GCF_058782005.1 Sphingomonas sp. FW306-1B-B10E | reverse complement strand
GCTCTCCAAACTCTTCCAGTATAACTGGAGTCCGGGGTTTATCATTGTGCCCTTGCGGGCGGGGCCGCACAACCCGCTTGGCAGCATCGGCGGCGTCAGCCCGCCTATCCGCTGTGCGGCCGCACATGGTTGTGATCGTAGCGTCAGCTGCTCAGCACTGAGCGGGCATGGCTCAATGACGCGAACAGCGTCTCGTTCAGGCATTCGTCGCGCAAGCGACCATTAAAGCTCTCGACGTAGCCGTTCTGCTACGGCTTGCCGGGGGCGATGTAATGCCACTCGATCTGCTGATCCTGCGCCTAGCGAGATCGCCAGGCTGGTCGGCTCGGTCCCATTTGTCACTCACGATCATCAGCGGCTTGCCGCGAGCCGCGATGATCGCATCGAGCTCGCGGGCAACACGAGCGCCCGATAGCGACGTGTCGACCACCAGCGCGAGGCTCGCGCGTGAAGTCATCGACCACGGCCAGGATGCGGATCCGCCTGCTATACGCCAGCGTGTCGCTGACAAAGCTCAGGTCCTGCGCCGGTTCAGCCCTTGCGGTAAGGTCATCGGTGCTCGTGTGCCCATCCCTCCTTGCGACCACGTCGGCGACGCACCCGCAGGTTCTTCGCGATACAGTCGCAGCAGCTTCTTGTGGTTCATGACGAAAACCCTCGCGCGCCGGCATGATCCCCAGCCGACGGAACTGAACAGGTGACGATCGAGCGCGATCTCGCGAAGACGCGACCGCAGGTCGCCATCATCATTACGCCGATGCGCGTAGCGCATCGACGATACGATCCACGCTGAGGATGGCGCACGCCCGGCGCTCGCTGTGCCGAAGGTCTGTCGAACATCTTCGACAGACCTTAGGCGAGCGGCAGGCTTCACCAGTTTTTTTGAGGCAACCTCCATCAGCGCTGCATTGTCGAGCATCGGCCAGCAGTCGCTGCAGCCGCGCGTTCTCGTCTTCCAGCACCTTCAGCTTGCGCGCCTGCGACACATCCATGCCGCCATAGGTCGCCTTCCATTTGTAGAATGTCGCGCTGCTCACGCCGTGCTTGCGGCATACTCTGCTGTCGATGACCCAGCTTCCTGCTCAAGCAGGAGCGCTATGATCTGCTCCTCGCTAAACCTGCTGCGCTTCATCATCGCCCCCTCAATGACGGACTCTAGCTCAAACTGGCGGAGTTCCAGGGAAGCACGTCA
>NZ_JBYSXG010000118.1:0-1280 GCF_058782005.1 Sphingomonas sp. FW306-1B-B10E | reverse complement strand
GGCGGGGGCGGCGGGGCGGCATAGTCCTCGTCCGGACGCGGACCGCGATAGGGACCCGGTTCATACGAAGGCGGCGGGCCCTGATACTGGTAGTCGCGCTCGTCGCGGTCGTAAAATTCGTCGGTGTCGACCGCATCGATCCGCGGCGCTGGATAGCTCGTGCCCGCGCGGCTGTCGGCATAAGCGATCCCCGCGCTCGCGCTCGCCGCCGCGGCTGCGCCGCCCCAGGAGATACCATCGAACGAATCCCAGACGCGGCCGTCCCGGTCGACGAGCACGGCGTCGTCATAATAGCGCACCCAGGAATAGCCGGGCTGCGGCGCGGCGAGGCCGAAGCTCAAATAGTCGTTGATGCGGAAATCGTCGCCGCGCCAATAGCCGGGCAGGTTGTTGCCGCGGTGCAGCCGGCGATAGCTGTTCCAGCCGCCCGGCGCGCGATAGCCTGCTTCCCAGCGGCCGTCGCGCATCGCCCAGCGGTGCGAGTCGGTCCGCATCACGCTCGGGGCCGAATGCCGCGGCGTCACCACCCAGCGGCCGTCCTGCCAGACGCGCTGCGCCATCGCGGGCGTCGCACCCGCCATTCCGGCGATCACCGCCGCTGCCAACCAATAGCTGCGCACTGTATCCGACTCCTTCGTGCAAGCCCCCGCTCGCGCTCAACGAAGAAATAACCGTTACGGGGCATGCACGAAATCACCGGGACGGCGGAAATCTGTCCCAATGCGGGTCAGCGTCTCATCCCGAGATTCAGCCAGTGATTCTGGGCGCCAGGATCCGCATCAGCGCCTCGCAGCCCGCAGCATCGCCGGCATCGAAGCGTCCGGGCAGCGGGCTGTCGAGGTCCAGCACGCCGAGCAATTCCCCCTGATGGACGATCGGCACGACCAGTTCGGAGCGGCTGGCGGCGTCGCAGGCGATATGGCCGGGAAAGGCATGGACGTCGGCGACGAGCTGGGTCTCGCGCGTCGCCGCCGCGGCGCCGCACACGCCCTTGCCGAACGGGATGCGGATGCACGCCGCCTTGCCCTGGAAGGGGCCGAGGACGAGTTCGTCCCCCACGTTGCGGTAGAAGCCGGACCAGTTGAGATCGGGGAGGTACTGGCCGATCAGTGCCGATACATTCGCCATGTTGGCGATCGCGTCGGGCTCGTCGACGGTGAGCGAGTCGAGCGCGGCGGCGAGGTCGCGATAGAGTTCGGACTTGGAGTCGGCGGTGATGTCGAAGCTGTACATGGGGGGGATATAGCAAGCCCCTCCCCTTCAGGGGAGGGGTTGGGGGT
>NZ_JBYSXG010000117.1:0-1302 GCF_058782005.1 Sphingomonas sp. FW306-1B-B10E | reverse complement strand
CGGGGAAGAGACTCTGGAACTGGCGCTTGGCGCTGGGCTAGGGCTCGATCATGACAGCTAGGTTGCGCCGCTCAACCGACTTGTGCCGGATGCGGACATTTTATGGTGAAATCTGTGGATAATCAGGCAATTGCTGCACCGCGGCAGGAATTGGCAGGGGATTTCGTCCGAAAATCGGACAGTGATCGAGGGTGTCCGTCGCGAACCGGGCTAGGCCCCTTCTGACCGCCAGTGCGGGGTCAGCTTTTCCTCGAGCCGGCGCAGTTCCTCGTCAAGCAGGGCGACCTTGGCATCATCCTGGTCGGCGATCGCAAAGCGGATGCGCGTGCAAAGCTCGGCGATGGCATATTCGGCATAGGCCATGGCATTGGGTTCGCGGTCGATGACCGCCGTGACCGCGCCGGCGAGAGAGGTGAGCAGCTTCAGCGCGGCGGCATCGACGGTTCGCGGCTTCTGGTCCAGCAGGCACAGCGTACCCAGCGCGAGGCCGTCGTGGGTGACCAGGGGTGCGGCGTAATAAGCGCGCACGTTCATCTCGATCACCGCGGGGGCGAACTTGAAGCGCGGCTCCAGCCACGCGTCCGAAACGCATAAGGGCGCAAAGCCGGGAATCTGGATTGCGGCGTCGCAAAAACTGTCGGGCCTAGTGAATTCCCTCGGATCGAATCCATAGGCCACGGCCAGCCAGAGTCGCGACCGATCGACGATCGACACCGCGGCGAAGGGGAAGTTGGTGCCCCTCGCGGCTTGCTCGACGATGCGCGAGAGCTCGGCGTTACCGCGCATGCCGAGCACGCCACTCGTCAGCACACGCGCCTGACGGCGTATCTCGACGGATCCTTCCCGGCCGCGTTCGCAATCCTGGTTCATGTCGCCAATCCTCAGGAGGAAATGTAGCGCGGCAACCCCTTGCGACAATGCAGTAATTCTACAAGGCGCGCCAAATCGGATGCAATTGCGCACAAATATCGACAAGCACGGAAATGATAGCGTGGGCGAGCAGCCGCGCTTGTTGATAAGCAAAATGCCTCGGCTTTGGTCGCGGCGTCTTGCTACTGGGGTCCGATCGCAGCTGTTCCCACGCTCGCGCGCTCGACGAACGGCCCGGAAGCGCTCGCTGTCGGCAAGGGGTTGGCGTGTTGTGCTGGGGGCACAGAAAAGCCCGCGTGGCGGGTGCCATGCGGGCTTTGGCGGTGGTTGCGGGAGCAGGATTTGAACCTGCGATCTTCAGGTTATGAGCCTGACGAGACGACAGCACAAAAGGCAGTCCGGGGGACTGCCTGGCTGCTGTTGTGGGCTGCG
>NZ_JBYSXG010000116.1:0-1348 GCF_058782005.1 Sphingomonas sp. FW306-1B-B10E | reverse complement strand
GCGACTGGGGTGAAGTCGTAACAAGGTAGCCGTAGGGGAACCTGCGGCTGGATCACCTCCTTTCTAAGGATATCGGCGGAAAGCGCTTAGGGTTTCGATCCTGAGAAGAGCTTCCTCCATTCCAAAGAACATTTGCCGCCGTCCTCATGTCCCTTCATCACTGGATATCGCCTCTTTTGAGGCGATTAGCCTGAGCTGGCTCACGCCGCCCGCGGCCTTTATGGCTGGTTCGGGTTGTGCGGATGGGCCGGTAGCTCAGGTGGTTAGAGCGCACGCCTGATAAGCGTGAGGTCGTAGGTTCAACTCCTACTCGGCCCACCATTCGCTAGTTTGGTAGGGGGCCTTAGCTCAGCTGGGAGAGCGGTTGCTTTGCAAGCATCAGGTCATCGGTTCGATCCCGATAGGCTCCACCAATCCGCAGCCGACGAGACGAATTAGCGAAGCTAATTCGCACGACGGCAAGGACGGCCGGCGCTGCACAGCGCGCCATAGGGCGCAGCTTTGCTGCGACCGACGGCGCGCGGGTTGCAAGCCGCTCACCAATATCCAGATGATGAAGCACCGAGATCCGCTCGACACGAGCGGTATTGCGGTTCTACGGAACCGCGAGCTTTTTGACATTGTGAATGGGTTTTTCAAATCGATGCCGTGACGGCTTCGGTTTCAGCGGCAACGCTGCAACTGATGCCGGAACATGGGTGTCGTCGCCAAGCTTGACCGCTCCGGTGGCGCGCCCGAATACAGCTGAGATTTAATCATCCGCATCAAGAGGGCGCATCGTTCGCGATGTGCCTGGTAAAACCACGCAATACTGCTCTGCCGAGTTTCGTGTCGGCCTTCGGGCTGATCCAGTGTTGTCGTTGGTGGTGTGGACTCTCAAGCGTGAGGTAAGGGCAATTCGTGGATGCCTTGGCATGTACAGGCGATGAAGGACGTGGCACGCTGCGATAAGCGTAGGGGAGCTGTGAGCAAGCTTTGATCCTGCGATTTCCGAATGGGGAAACCCACCTGATCCGATTATCTTTGCGGCCAGCAATGACCGTGAGGGTAATTGGAAGAAGGTATCACTTAGCTGAATAAAATAGGCTTCGTGAAGCGAACCCGGAGAACTGAAACATCTCAGTACCCGGAGGAAAAGACATCAACCGAGATTCCGTTAGTAGTGGCGAGCGAACGCGGACCAGGCCAGTGCTTCTAATTCAACTAGCAGAACGTTCTGGAAAGGACGGCCATAGCGGGTGACAGCCCCGTATGCGAAAGTGATGTTAGGAGACTCGAGTAGGGCGGGACACGTGTAATCCTGTCTGAACATGGGGGGACCACCCTCCAAGCCTAAATACTCGTACAT
>NZ_JBYSXG010000115.1:0-1455 GCF_058782005.1 Sphingomonas sp. FW306-1B-B10E | reverse complement strand
TGGCGCATTAGATCCTCCCCGTACCGGGGAGGAATGCATGACCGCCCCCGCGATCCATCTGTTCCGCCTGCTCAAATGGGGCCGCATCCTCGCACGTCACGGCGCGCTGCGCGGGATCGAGCGCGACGCCAACACGCCCAGGCCGGTGCGCCGCATCGCCCGCCTCGCCCGCCTGGGCGCACGTGTCCCCAAGACCCCGCGCTACGCCGACGCCTTCCAGGCGATCGGCCCCGCCGCGATCAAGCTCGGCCAGACGCTCGCCACCCGCCCCGATCTGGTCGGCGAGGCCGCGGCGAACGACCTGCTGCGCCTCCAGGATGCGCTCCCGCCGCTCCCCTTCGCAGTGATCCGCGAGCGGATCGAAGCCAGCTACGGCCGCCCGCTCGAGACCGTCTTCGCTTCGATCGAGCAGGACCCGGTCGGCGCCGCCTCGATCGCGCAGGTCCACCGCGCGGTCACCACCGACGGCCGCCAGGTCGCGGTGAAGGTGCTTCGCCCCGGGATCGAGGCCGAGTTCACCCGGGCGATCGGCACCTATGAATGGGCCGCAGCCCAGGTCGAGGGCATGGGCGGCGAGGCCGCGCGCCTTCGACCCCGACTGATCATCGAGCATTTCAAGCGCTGGACGGCGCGCGAGCTCGACTTGCGCCGCGAGGCCGCTTCGGCCTCCGAACTCGCCGAGGGCATGACCGCCGAGCCCGATTTCTACGTGCCCCAGATCGATTGGCAGCGCACCACCGGCAAGGTGCTCACGCTCGAATGGCTCGACGGCATCAAGCTCAGCGACCGCCCCGCGCTGATCGCCGCGGGACACGATACCACTGCGCTCGCCGGCAAGCTGATCCGCGCCTTCCTGCGCCAGGCGATCGCCGAGGGCTTCTTCCACGCCGACATGCATCAGGGGAATCTCTTCGCGCTTCCCGACGGCCGCATCGCCGCGATCGACTTCGGCATCATGGGCCGGATCGACCGCCGCGCGCGCGTCTGGCTGGCCGAGATCCTCTATGGGTTGATCACCGGCAATTATAAGCGCGTCGCCGAAATTCATTTCGAGGCGGGCTATGTCCCCGCGCATCACAATGTCGCCGAGTTTGCCACCGCGCTCCGCGCGGTCGGCGAGCCGATGCGCGGGCTGCCGGTCAAGGACATGTCGGTCGGCGCGATGCTCGACGGGCTGTTCAACATCACGCGCGACTTCGACATGCAGACCCAACCGCACCTCCTCCTCCTCCAGAAGACGATGGTGATGGTCGAGGGCGTGGCGCGCGGGCTCGATCCCGAGATCAACCTGTGGGAAACCTCGGGTCCGTTCGTCGGCGAATGGATCCGCACCGAGCTCGGCCCCGAGGCCGCAGTCGCCGACCGGATCATCAAGGATCTGCGCACCTTCGCGCGGCTCCCCGACCTGATCCGCAACATCGAATTGCGCTATCCCGCCCCGGGCGGGGGGCGCAC
>NZ_JBYSXG010000113.1:0-1526 GCF_058782005.1 Sphingomonas sp. FW306-1B-B10E | reverse complement strand
GCTTCGGTGGGGGCGGCGGCGGACGCGGCGGCTTTGGCGGCGGCAACATCGTCCGCTTCACGCTCAACCACACATGGATCCTCAAGGACGAGGTCCGCATCCGCCCGGGCCTGCCCGAGATCGACCGGCTCGACGGGTCGAGCGCACAAGGCACCGCGGCGCATCAGGTCGACGCGCTCGCCGCGGTCAAGCGCGACGCCTGGCTGCTCCAGGCCACCGGCGCGTGGCAGAGCGGATGGCGGAGCACCACCGGGGCGATCGGCAGCCAGACCCAACTCGACTTTAGCAGCCTCGCGACGATCGGACTGCTCGCGGAGTTCAATCCGGGCCAGGATTTCGACTTCCTGCTCAAGCATCCGTGGTTCCGCGGGTCGCGGGTCCAGCTTCGGGTCGAGAACCTGTTCAATGCGCGCCAGCGCGTGATCGACTCGAACGGCGCGGTGCCGGCGGCCTACGCGCCCAACCTGGTCGACCCGCTCGGGCGCGTCGTCCGGCTTACCTTCCGCAAGCAGTTCTTCTGATCGGTTGGCTTAGCGCGACGCCAGCACCGGCTGCTTGATCCGCCGCTCGAAACGCTCGCCTTTGTCCGAGTCCATGATCCGGCGGTAGAGCAGGGTGATCGAGACGCGGCGGTTGCGCGGATCGGTCGGGGTCTCGACGATCAGCGGCTCGCGATCGGCGACGCCCTCGATCCGCTCGAAGCGAGTCTCGGGCACGCCGCCGGCGAACAGCCGCCGGCGCGTCGCCTCGGCGCGGCCGCTCGAGAGCATCCAATTGTTCATGTTGCGCGGGTCGCCATAGCCGAGACTGTCGGTGTGCCCGCGAATCATGATCGGGTTGTCCATCCCCGCTATGCTCTCGGCGATCGTGCCGATCAGCGCGCTCGCGTCGGTAACCAAAGCGGTCGTGCCCAGATCGAACATCGAATAATTGGCGTCGTCGAGCAGGTCGATCCGCATTCCGTCGCGGGTCGCGACGAAGCGGATGTGCTTGGCGAGCTTGGCGAGCTGCGGCCTTGCCCGCATCTTGTTCTGGATCGCCTTGGCGGTCTGGTTGAAGTTCTTCTGGTCCTGCTCGGTCAACGCGCGCTGGTCCTTGAGCGTGCCCTTCTCGCCGGTGCCGACTTGCTGGCCGCCAACGCCGCCGACCGGCACGGTCAGCGACTTGGTGCCGGTCTGCGACGCCCTGTTGGGATAATTGTCCTTGGCGTTGAGCGCATCGCCGCCGAGCAGCCCGTTCGACCCGGCGCTGTTCTGGCGGAGCTCGACCAGGGTCGGCGCGAAATAGTCGGCGAGCGCCTTGCGCTGCTTCTCCGTCGTCGCGCCGAGCAGCCAGAGCAAGAGGAAGAACGCCATCATCGCCGTGACGAAATCGGCATAAGCGACCTTCCACGCGCCGCCGTGATGACCGCCATGGCCCTCGACGAAGATCTTCTTGACGATGATCTTCGGCGGCTGGTTGGTGCCGTGGGGCGCGCGTGCGGCAGCCATCAGTAACTCCCCTCCCTGCAAGGGAGGGGCAGGGGG
>NZ_JBYSXG010000112.1:0-1555 GCF_058782005.1 Sphingomonas sp. FW306-1B-B10E | reverse complement strand
AGCCCAGCCCCGCCCGCCTCAAGGCGGACGTCGAGAAGCTCGTCAGCTTCGGCACCCGCCACACTTTGTCCTCCCCCGATCATCCCACCCGCGGGATCGGCGCCGCGCGGCGCTGGTTCGCGAGCGAGCTCGGGCGGATCGGCGAAGGGTGTGGTGGCTGCATCGACGTCGCCAATGTCGCGCGGACCTTCACCAACGATCGCGCGCCCAAGGGCGTCGAGATCGTCGACGTGCTCGGCTTCCAGCGCGGCCGCGATCCCAAGCGCGTCGTTATCGTGATGGGGCATATCGACAGCCGCGTCACCGACGTGATGAACGCCACTTCGGACGCGCCCGGCGCCAATGACGACGCCTCGGGCGTCGCGCTCGTGCTCGAGGCGGCGCGGATCCTGTCGAAGGAGAAGTTCGACGCGACGATCGTCTATGCGGCGCTTTCGGGCGAGGAGCAGGGGCTGTTCGGCGGTACCCTGCTCGCCGAGACCGCCAAGGAGCGCGGCTGGACGGTCAGCGCAGTGCTCAACAACGACATCGTCGGCAATACGATCGGTCAGGACGGCCGCCGCGTCGCCGATCGGGTGCGGGTGTTCTCGGAAGGCATCCGCGAGGTAGAGCCGCTGCCAGGGCAACTGGCCCGGCGCGCCGATGGCGGCGAGGACGACGGGCCGTCGCGGGCGCTGGCCAAGGCGATCGATGGCGTCGCGGGCGGAATGCGCGGCGGGCTCGACGTGTTCGTGGTGCGGCGCTTCGACCGGTTCGGGCGCGGCGGCGACCATTCGCCGTTCCTCAAGCTCGGCTATCCGGCGGTGCGCTTCAGCGTGGGCGCCGAGAATTACGACCAGCAGCATCAGGACCTGCGCAGCGAGGGCGGGAAGGTCTATGGCGACACCGTCGACAAGATGGACTTTCCCTATCTCGCCAAGGTGACCGCGATCAACGTCGCTACCCTGCGCCGGCTCGCCAAGGCGCCCGCTGCGCCGACGAGCGTGACGATCGGCGGCGCGCTGGCGACCGACACTTCGGTCAAATGGGAGCCGGTGCCGGGCGCTTCAGGCTATCGCGTTCACTGGCGCCGCGCCGACGCGCAGGACTGGCAGCAGCACGTCGATGTGAAGGGCAGCGAGACCGCCCTCAAGGGCGTGATCGTCGACGATACCTTCGTCGGGGTCTCGGCGCTCGGCGCGGACGGCGCGGAGAGCCTCGTCACCTTCGGTGGGCGCGAGCGGCGGTAAACTACCACCCCGGCCTTCGCCGGGGTGGATAGGTCAACGAGCCTGATCCCCCTTAGCGGCAGCCGCAGCGTGGCGTGTATTTGCGTAGGAGCCGCTTGGTCGGGCGGCGCACATACGAACGCTCGACATATTCGGTGACCGTCGTGGTCGTCGTCGCCGCGGCGGGGATGACCACGACGGTGGTCGTGCTGCCGCCATAGGCCGCGCCGTAGCTGCCTACCCATGCGCCGTTCTGCCAGGCCATGCCGGCGGGATAGGGTGCCGGGCAGCCCTGCGGGCAGGGCGGCGGCGCGCCATAGGTCACGGGCGGTGGCGGTGGCGGGGGC
>NZ_JBYSXG010000110.1:0-1782 GCF_058782005.1 Sphingomonas sp. FW306-1B-B10E | reverse complement strand
CCCCTAACCCCTCCCGCAAGCGGAAGGGGAATTTAAGAGCCATGCACATCAAGGAAGAGCAAAAGCAGCGGCACACGCTTGCCGTGATCGTCGACAACGAGCCGGGCATCCTCGCCCGGATCGCCGGCCTGTTCACGGCGCGCGGCTACAATATCGAAAGCCTGACCGTCTCGGAGATCACCGAGGACAATCGAATTAGTCGCATCACCATCGTGACGTCGGCCTCGGACGCGGTGATGGAGCAGATCATCGCGCAGCTCGAGCGCCTCGTGCCGGTCCACAAGGTGACCGACCTCACCGCCTTCGGCCCGCACGTCGAGCGCGAGCTGGCGCTGGTGAAGGTCGCGGGGACGGGCGACCACCGGATCGAGGCGCTGCGCCTCGCCGAGGTCTATCGCGCCCGCGTCGTCGACGCGACCACCGGCAGCTTCGTGTTCGAAGTCACCGGCGGCTCGGAAAAGATCGACAAGTTCGTCGAGCTGATGCGCGAACTCGGCCTCGTCGAAGTCGCCCGCACCGGCGTGGTCGCCATTTCGCGCGGCAAGGAAGCCGCCTGAATCAACCCCTCTCCCACTGGGAGAGGGAGGGGCCCATGCGCAGCATGGGAGGGTGAGGGTGAGATGCCCTCATGCCCCGTCACCCTCGCCAACTCCGACTAGGCAGCAAGCTGCCAAGTCTTCGTATCCTCTCCCGGCGGGAGAGGAGCAGAAAGGGAATGTCATGAAAGTCTATTACGATCGCGACGCCGATCTGAACCTGATCACCGGCAAGAAGATCGCCATCCTCGGCTATGGCTCGCAGGGCCATGCCCATGCCCAGAACCTCCGCGATTCGGGCGTCCAGGAAATCGCGATCGCGCTGCGCCCAGGCTCGCCCTCGGCGGTCAAGGCCGAGGATGCCGGCTTCAAGGTGCTGAGCAACAAGGACGCCGCCGGCTGGGCGGACATCCTGATGATCCTCGCTCCCGACGAGCACCAGGCGGCGATCTGGGAGGCCGACCTCAAGGGCAACATGAAGCCCGGCGCGGCGCTCGCTTTCGCGCACGGCCTCAATGTCCATTTCGGCCTGATCGAGCCCCCTGCGGACATCGACGTGATCATGATCGCGCCCAAGGGCCCCGGCCACACCGTGCGCAGCGAATATAAGCGCGGCGGCGGCGTCCCCTGCCTGATCGCGATCCATCAGGACGCCAGCGGCAATGCCCACGACGTCGCGCTGGCCTACGCCTCGGGAGTCGGCGGCGGCCGCTCGGGCATCATCGAAACCAATTTCCGCGAGGAATGCGAGACCGACCTGTTCGGCGAGCAGGCCGTGCTCTGCGGCGGCGTCACCCACCTCATCCAGGCGGGCTTCGAGACCTTGGTCGAGGCCGGCTACGCGCCGGAAATGGCCTATTTCGAATGCCTCCACGAGACCAAGCTGATCGTCGACCTGCTCTATGAGGGCGGCATCGCCAACATGCGCTATTCGATCTCGAACACCGCCGAATATGGCGACATCAAAACCGGCCCGCGCATCATCACCGACGAGACCAAGGCCGAGATGAAGCGCGTCCTCGCCGACATCCAGTCGGGTCGCTTCGTCAAGGACTTCGTCCTCGACAACCGCGCCGGCCAGCCCGAGCTCAAGGCCAGCCGCAAGGCCGCCGCGGCGCATCCGATCGAGCAGGTCGGCGCCGAGCTCCGTGCGATGATGCCCTGGATCAGCGCCAACAAGCTGGTCGACAAGGACAAGAACTGAACCTCTCTTAAGCCCCTCCCCTTCAGGGGAGGGGTTGGGGTG
>NZ_JBYSXG010000010.1:0-105542 GCF_058782005.1 Sphingomonas sp. FW306-1B-B10E | reverse complement strand
GTCCGCGGGCGGGATCTCTGCGAGACATCCCCCACCCCTGAAGGGGAGGGGCTTATATGACACCCCGCTTCTCCCCCCGTCGCCTCGCCGCGCTGGTGCGCAAGGAAGGCGCGCAGATCCTGCGCGACCCTTCCACCTTCCTCATCGCCTTCGTGCTGCCGATGATCCTGCTGTTCCTGTTCGGCTATGCGGTGTCGCTCGATTCCAGCCGGACGCGGATTGGGCTGGTGCTGCAGGATTCGAGCGCCCCTGCCCTTCGCCTCGCCCAGGCCTATCAGACCTCGCGCTATTTCGAGGTCAGGATGGCGCGAACGATCCAGCCGATGCGCGAGCAGATGGTCTCGGGTGATTTGCGCGCAATCATCGTCATCCCGCCCGATTTCGGTGAGGGGGTGAAGCGCGGGCGCACCCCTGCGATCCAGATCATTGCCGACGGATCGCAGCCCAACACCGCCAATTTCGCCGCGGCGTACGGCGAAGGCGTGCGCGCGCAATGGGCCGCGGCCGAGGGGCTGGAGCGCAACCCGGCCGCGCGCGAGCCGCCGGTCAGCCTGTCGGCGCGCTTCTGGTACAATCCCGAGCTCAAGAGCCGCTATTTCCTCGTCCCCGGATCGATCGCCAACGTGATGACGATGATCGGCACGCTGCTCACCGCACTCGTCGTCGCGCGCGAATGGGAGCGCGGGACGATGGAGGCGATGATGGCCACGCCGATCTCGATGGCCGAGTTCATCGCGAGCAAGGTGATCCCTTATTATCTCCTCGCGCTCGCCTCGATGGCGCTCTGCACCGTGATCGGCGTGTTCGTGTTCGGGGTGCCGTTCCGCGGCTCGGTATTCGCCTTGTTCGTCGTCGGATCGGCCTTCTTGATGCCCGCGCTCGGGCTCGGGCTGTTCATCTCCTCGGCGACCAAGAACCAGTTCGTCGCGAGCCAGATCGCCTTGCTCTCGGCCTTCCTGCCGACCTTCCTGCTCTCGGGCTTCATCTACGAGATCAGCTCGATGCCCTGGCCGATCCAGGCGCTGACTTATCTCGTGCCCGCGCGCTACCTGATACCCAGCCTCGAATCGGTGTTCCTCGCCGGCGACCAGTGGGTGCTATTGCTACCCAATATCATCTTCATGCTCGGCTTCGGCGCGGTGTTCTTCTTGCTATCGTTTCGCGTTACCCGTCGAAGCCTCGACTGATGCGCCGCCTCTATGCCATGATCGTCAAGGAGATGTGGGCGGTGCTGCGCGACCCCAAGTCGCGGATCGTGCTGTTCGTGCCGCCGCTGATGCAGCTCTTCATCTTCAGCTTCGCGACGACGCTCGACGTCAAGAATGTCGATATCGCGGTGCTCGACCGCAGCTCGGGCGCGCATTCGGCCGAGATCGTCAGCCGCATCGCCGGCAGTCCCAATTTCCGCAGGATCGTGCCGCTGCGCAGCCCGCACGAACTGCGCGACGCGATCGACAACCAGAAGGTGATCGCCGCGCTGGTGATCGACCAGGATTTCGACCGCAACCTCGCCGCGGGCAGGCCCGCGACCGTCGGCGTGGTGCTCGACGGGCGGCGCTCTAACGCCGCGCAGATCGTCAATGGCTATCTCAGCCAGATCGTCGGCAGCGTCGGCGCCGACCTCGTCGCGCGGCCGGGCTCGGAAACGCCGCCGGGCAGCGTGATCACCAACTGGTACAATCCATCGCTCGACTATATCTGGTTCACTTTGCCCTCGCTGGTGGCAATCATCACCTCGGTCGCCGGCCTAGCGATCACCTCGCAATCGGTGGCGCGCGAGCGCGAGCTCGGGACGTTCGACCAATTGATGGTCTCGCCCTTGCGCGTCCACGAGATTCTGATCGGCAAGATGGTCCCGCCCTTCATCATCGGGATGATCAACGGTAGCCTCTATTTGATTATCGCGCCGCTTGTCTTCGGCGTGCCGTTCACCGGCTCGCTGCTGCTCTTTTTCCTCAGCCTGGCGATGTACATGCTCGCACTCATCGGGCTCGGCATGCTCGTCTCGGCGCTGGCCAAGACCCAGCAGCAGGCGTTTCTCGGCGTGTTCCTGATCACCACTCCGCTGATCCTGCTCTCGGGCTATGCCAGCCCGATCGACAACATGCCCGGCTGGCTCCAGCTCGTGACCTATCTCGACCCCGCGCGCTATTTCCTCGTCATCGTCCAGGGCTTGTTTCTCAAGGCGATGCCCGCCGCCGCCGTGTTCCACCAGCTCTGGCCGCTCGCGCTGATCGCCTGCGCGACGCTTTCCGCGTCGGCCTGGCTGTTCCGCGCGCGCATGGAGTGACCTGATGCCCCGCCTCCCCCTGCTCGTCCTGTTTGCCTTGGCCGGCTGCACCGTCGGCCCCGATTACCAGCGTCCGGCGCCGACCGCCGCGACGCAGGCACCCTGGGTCGAGCCCGGCACACCCGGCGCGGTAGACCTCGCCTGGTGGGACAGCTTCGGCGACCCGCAGCTCTCCGCGCTGGTCAATCGCGCGCTGGCGAGCGCGCCCGATCTCAAGGAAGCCGAAGCGCGCCTCGCCGAAGCGCGCGCCAACCGCGACGCCGTGGCCGGCGGCCGGCTGCCGAGTCTCGAGGCAAAGGGCTCAGTCACCGAGAACCGGCTGAGCGAAAACGGCCAGCTGCCGATCGGCAACATCCCCGGCGTCGACCGCGAGTTCCGCCTGTTCGACCTCGGCTTCGATGCGAGCTGGGAATTGGATTTCTGGGGCCGCCGCACCCGCCAGACCGAAGCCGCCGACGCCCGCGCCGAGGCGGCGCTGTTCGGCCAGCGCGACGTGATGTTGACCCTGATCGGCGAAGTCGCGCGCAGCTATTTCGACCTCCGCGCAGCGCAGGCGGACGCGACCAACGCGCGGGCGCTCGCCGGCTCGGACGCCGAGCTTGCTAGGCTCACGCAATTGCGGTTCACCGCCGGCGAGGCCTCGCGTCTCGAGCGCGAGCGCGCAGACGCCGCGGCGCGGACCAGCGCTGCTGCGGTGCCCAGCGCCGAAGCCAGCGCAGTCGCGGCAGCGTACCGGATCGCGGCTTTGGTCGGCGCGGCGCCGGAGGAGGTCGCGCCCGAATTGCGCAGGCCCGCCCCCGTTCCCGTCAGCCCCGACGCGATCCTGGTGGGTGTCCGCTCCGAACTGCTCGAACGCCGCCCCGATATCCGCCGCGCCGAACGCGAGCTCGCCGCCGCCACCGCCGATGTGGGTGTCGCCACCGCCGACCTCTTCCCGCGCTTTAGCCTGTTCGGCAGCCTCGGCCAGCAGGCCCGTACCCCCGGCGACCTGTTGTCGGGCGACAGCACGCGGCTGCAGATCGGCCCGAGTTTCTCCTGGCCGATCTTCTCCGGCGGCACGATCCGCGCGCAGATCCGCGCCGCCGACGCCCGCGCGCAGGGTGCCGCGGCGCGCTACGAAAAAGCCGTGCTCGGCGCGCTCGCCGACAGCGAGGCGGCGATCAACCGCTTCCTCAACGCCCGCACCGCCGAAGTCGAAGCGAAAGCCGCGCTCGACCGCGAGCGCTCGGCCTATGCGCTCGCGGAGAAGCGCGCAGCCAGCGGCGAAGACGACCGGCTGACCCTGGCCCGCGCGCGCCAGTCGCTGCTCGGCGCCGAACGCCGCGCCGACCAGGCGCAGGCGGCGAAGGGCCAAGCCGCGGTCGCGCTGTACAAGGCGCTGGGCGGGGGTTGGCGATAACGCCAACAGCACTCTCCCCGTTCTCCCTGAGCTTGTCGAAGGGCCGTTCTTTCTTCTGAACCAGAGAAGAACGGTGCTTCGACAAGCTCAGGACGAACGGGTGTTTGTGCAGCCCTTACGGCATCAATCGTTTCCGCCCCTGCGACAGATGCCAGCGCATCGCCAGCGCCGCGGCGTCGGCGTCCTGCGCACGGATCGCCTCGACCACCATCTCATGCTCGCTGATCATCGCGCCGATCGCCTCGGGCGGCCTGGCGCGCGAGATGTCGACCCCGGCGCGCAGAATACGGTAGATTCCCTCCTTGAGATGATCGAACGCGGCGACGAAGGCAGGGTTGGCGGTCGCCTCGAAGATCGAGCGGTGAAGCACCCAATCCTCCTCATGCGCCGGGCCGTTCGAGTGCAGCGCCTCGCGCAAAGCCTCCATCGCGGCCTGGATCGCCTCCATCTGCTCGGGCGAGCGCCGCATCGCGGCGAGCCGGCACGCCTCGGCCTCGAGCACGAAGCGTACCTCATAGGTGCCGAGCGTCGCCGACAATTCGGCCATCGGCATATGCGCGCCGAGCCGCTCGGACGGCCGACGCATGACATAGGAGCCCGCGCCGCGCCGCGCCTCGGTGATCCCGTCGGCGGCGAGCCGGACCAAAGCTTCGCGCACCACCGTCCGCGACATGCCGAAGCGCTCGGCGAGCCGCGGCTCGGACGGCAGCCGGTCGCCGATCTGGAGATCGCCGGCGTTGATGATCTCGACGATCTGCGAATAGGCGCGATCGGCGAGCCGTCCCTCGCCATGCGCAATCCCATGTGCCACGCGGCCCCTCCCCCTTCTCGTCCGAAACTAGTCGCAAAGGGAGCACCCTGCCAACCCCGCGTAAGACATATTGGTTAGACAGATTATACGATTTTGGCAGGTGACAAGCCGATTGACGCGCTCGAACGGCGAGGCATACTCGAACCTGTCCAACCGATTCAGGACTCGGCCGAAGAGCCGGGCGATCGGAACAAGGGACGGATCTGGAGGGGTTATGGACGCGATGTGCGGCTCTGCCGCGGTGACTCTGCCGCCGATGAGTGCCTTTGCCGAAGTCTATGTCGACCGGCCCACCGCGCGCGGCGGACCGATGACAGCATTGTTCGGCCCGTTCGGCGACTGCGCGTTCGTGCTGGTCCGCCAGGGCGGCTATGGCGACGCCGAATGCTGGATCGAGAGCGCAACCGGCCGAGTCTCGTACGCCGACGTCGTCGAGGCCGATCGCGCCGGACTGATCCAGCGCGCTACCTGACCGGCTGAAGCGCCTGCGCCAGTGCCGCGGTCGCGTCGCCGGCGATCAGATGCACCGGCCGTCCGGCATCGTCGGGCACCAGCACCGCGAGGATCCCGCCGCGCGCCAGCGCCGAACGGTCGATCTTCGCGGGATCCGCCAGCTCGACGAGCAACCGCGTGCCCCGGGCGCGAACCGCGCGGATATTGCCTTCGCCGAGGGCACCCATAACGGCTGCAGCATCGAATGCACGCGTCGGCGTTGCCACCGGTGCAGGCGTCGGAGCAGCCGCGACCACGGGTGCTGCCGACACGGCGGCAGGCCCCGCGGCCATCGCCGCACGCACTTCGCCCGCGACTTGGTCGGCGATCGGGCCTAGCACCACCTGCAGCGCGCCATTGTCGAGCTTGAGCACGCCGCGCGCGCCCAGCGCCTTCAAGGCACTCTCGTCGATGGCGGCAAAGTCGGCGACGACGAGCCGCAGCCGCGTCGTGCATGCGTCGACGCTGCGCAGATTGCCGCTTCCGCCCAGCGCGGCGAGCACTGCCGCTCCGCGCTCACCCGCCGCCGCCTGCTGTGCCGCAGGGGTCACCTCCGCGTCGCGACCCGGGGTCTTCAAATCGAAGCGCCGGATGCACCAGCTGAACGTCGTGTAATAGATCCAGAAATAGGCAGCACCGACCGGCAGCAGCAGCAGCGGCTTGGTCGCGAGCCCGTAATTCAGCACATAGTCGATCAGCCCGGCCGAGAAGCCGAAGCCGAGCTTCACCCCCAGCGCGTCCATCAGCACCATCGCGATCCCGGTGAGCACCGCGTGCACGACGTAGAGCACAGGCGCCAGGAACATGAAGGTGAACTCGATCGGCTCGGTGACGCCGGTGAGGAACGACGTCAGCGCGAGGCTGAGCAGCAGCCCGCCCACTGCCTTGCGCCGCCCAGGCAGTGCGTTGCGATACATCGCCAGGCACGCCGCGGGCAGCCCGAACATCATCACCGGGAAGAAGCCCGCCATGAACGATCCGGCGGTCGGGTCGCCGGCAAAGAAGCGCTTGATGTCGCCGGTCGCGCCGTTGAAGTCGCCGAGGATGAACCAGGGCAAGTTGTTGAGGATGTGATGGAGCCCGGTCACCAGCAGCAGCCGGTTGAGCAGCCCGAACAGGAACAGTCCGGCCGGCCCGGCGCCGAGCACCCAGCCGCTCAGCGTGTCGATCCCCGCCTCGAACCAGGGGAAGCCGAGCCCGAACAGCACCGCGCCGATCAGCCCCGCCAGACCCGCGACGATCGGCACGAAACGGCGCCCGGCGAAGAAAGCGAGATAGTCGGGCAGCTTGATGTTCGAAAAGCGATTGTAGAGCACGCCCGCGGTGATCCCGGCCAGGATGCCGGCGGCGACGCTGAGCTTGCCGATCTCCTTGGCGCGCCACGCCGCCTGCTCGATCGCGGAGGCCGAGACGATCTCGGGCGGCAGGTGCAGCAGCACCTTGGCACCCTCGACCGCGACGAGATAGGCGACCACGCCGGCAAGCGACGCCGCGCCGTGATTCTCGCGCGCCAGGCCCACAGCGACGCCCGCGGCGAACAACAGCCCGAGATTGGAGAAGATCGCCTCGCCGGCAGCGGCGACGAACGGAATGCCGAGCAGGTCGGCCTGCCCCAGCCGGAGCAGTAGCGCCGCGATCGGCAGCACCGCGATCGGCAGCATCAGCGCGCGGCCGAGCGGCTGCGCCTTGGCGAGCAGGGTTGCGGGTCGGAAGGTCATGCCAGTGCCTCTCGGGCGAGTGCGCGCACGTCGGCGGGGGAGTCGGCGTCGCACGCCTTCTCCGCCAGCTTTACGCAGGCGTTGATGTCGAGCCGGCGGACCGCCGCCTTGAGCCCGGGGATCGCGGCGGGAGTCGCCGACAATTCGGTGATGCCGAGCCCGATCAGGATCGGCGCGGCGAGCGGATCGGAGGCGAGCCCGCCGCAGACGCCCGCCCAGCGGCCGGCCGTGCTGGCGCCCTTGCCCACCTCGCGGATCAGGCGGAGCACCGCCGGGTGCAGCGCGTCGATTCGCTGCGATACCGACGCGTTGCCGCGATCAGCCGCGAGCGTGTACTGGGTCAGATCGTTGGTCCCGATCGACAGGAAGTCGGCTTCGCGCGCGATCTGCCCGGCGAGCATAGCGGCGGCGGGCGTCTCGATCATCACCCCGAGCTGGACCGCTTCCGCCATGCCCAATTCGGCCTGCACTTCGGCGAGCAGCGCGCGGACAGGCCGGTAATCGCCGAGATCGGCAATCATCGGCAGCATGATCCGGCACTGGGCCGCGGGCACCCCGCGCAGGATCGCGCGCAGCTGAAGCCGCATCAGATCGGGCCGCGCCAGGCTCAACCGCACCCCGCGCAGGCCGAGCGCCGGATTTTCCTCATGGCCCATCGGCAGATAGGGCACCGGCTTGTCGCCACCAATGTCGAGCGTGCGGACGATCAGCGGCCGATCGCCGAGCGTCGCGGCGATCCGCGAATAGGTGTCGCGCTGCTCCTCCTCGTCGGGGGCGGTCTCGCGCTCGAGGAACAGGAATTCGGTCCGCAGCAGCCCGCAGCCCTCGGCCCCCGCCGCGACTGCCGCCGCCGCGTCGGTAACCGAGCCGAGATTGGCGAAGATCTCGATCCGCGTGCCGTCGGCCATGCGGCACGGCGCGTGCGCCTCGGCCGCGTCGCGTGCGCGGCGCTCGCGCGTAGCGGAAAGGCGCTCGCTTGCCTCCGCCAAGGCGTCGGGGCTCGGCTCGACCGCCAGGGTCGCGTCATCGGCGTCTAGGATCAGCGCGGTGCCGTCGGCGATCGCCAGCACGCCCTCGCCGGCCGCGACCAGCATCGGGATCCCCGCCGAGGCCGCAAGGATCGCGACATGCGACGTGGGGCCGCCCGCAGCGGTGCAGATGCCCGCAAGGTTGGCCGCGTCGAGCGCGAGAAATTGCGAGGGCAGCAGATCGTCCGCGATCAGGATCGTCCCCGAGGGCAGCGCAGGAACGCTTGCTCCGGCGGTGCCGAGCAAGGCCGCGATGACCTGGCGCTCGACATCCTTGAGATCAGCGACGCGCTCCATCAGCAATGCGTCGCCGGTCGCGCGGATCGTGCCCGACGCCTGCGCCGTCGCAGTCCGCCACGCGAATCCGGCACTGTGCCCGGCAGCGATCTGGGCGTTGGCAGCGCGGACCAGCTCGGGGTCGTCGAGCAGCGCGCGATGCGCCTCGGCGATTTCGGCGGCAGCGCCGCGCGCGCCGGTGAGCTGGCCGGTGACCTCGGCCAGCGCGGCGTCGAGCGCGGCCCGCTCCGCCGCCGGGCCTGCGCCGTTCTCGGGCACTTCCTGGTCGACGGCGCGCAGCTGCAGTGCCGCGCCGATCGCGAGCCCAGGCGACGCACAGACCGGCCCATGCGACCGCATCGCCGGCACCGCGGGCGCCGCGGCGGCTTCCTCGCCGAGCCCCGACAGGATCAGTTCGGCAACGGCATCCACTGCCGCGCGCGCATCGGCACCGGTGCCGGTCACCCGCACCTCAGTGTCACGGCCGATGCCGAGGCCGAGCAACGCCACCGTGCTGCGTGCATTGGCCTGCTTGTCGCCCGCCACCAGCGTGACGTCGGCGACGAAGGGCCGCAGCGAAGCGGCGATCCGCGCCGCTGGGCGCGCGTGAATGCCATGCGCCGCGGCGACGATCACCTCGCGCTCGAAGCTTTCCGTAGATGCCTCGCGACGAGCTTCGCGCGCGTCGGCAGGGGCGATCCGAGCAACGCTCGTGCCTGCCTCGACGACGCGATCGGTCGCCTCCAAGGTCAGGACATAGCCCTCGCTGGCGACTACCACCGGCGTGATCAGTGCCTTCGCCGCTTCCGCGACCGCGTCGAGATCGAATTCGATCAGGGGATCGCCTGCTGCGACGCGCTGACCGGCGGCCACCTTGGCAGCGAACCCCTTCCCGCCCAGCGCGACGGTCTCGAGACCGATATGGAGCAGCAGTTCGGCGCCGTTGTCGAGCCGCAGGGTCACCGCATGCGCGGTGGCGGGCACCGACAGCACTTCGGCCGCCGCGGGCGCGCGCAGCACGCCCTCGATCGGGTCGATCGCAAAGCCGTCGCCCATCATCCGCTCGGCGAACACGGGGTCGGGGACGGCCTCGAGCGGCGCGAGCCACCCGGCGAAAGGGGCGACCAGCTTCACTACGTCAATCATCAGATTACTCACGGAATCAATTCTACGGCGTCGACCGCCCAGATCGGCTCGACGCCCTTGGCAGTGTAACGGATGCACAGGGTCTCGCTGCCCGGCCGCGGCGCCAAGGTGCCCACGAGGCGGGTCAGGCCGGGATTGCCGACTGCAGGGGCGAGCGGCAGCACCGCAACCCGCGGACCCTCGCAGGTCCCGGCACGCACTTCGAACTCGCCTTCGGGAGTCGCCGGCGGCGCGAACTTGATGTTGTCGACATCCTTGCCGACCTGGAAGTTGAACGGGATCTGCCCGACGGTGATCGCGATCTGCTTCGCCTCGCCGACCGGCGCCTTCTCCCATTGCCAGCACGGATTGAACAGATCGGTGACGAATATCGCGCGCTTGCCCGTCGCCGGATAATCGTCCTCCAGCGCGAGCGGAACCCGGCTGGTGCAAGTCTTGAGCATTTCGTCGCTGCGCCAGCGCATGCGTTGCGCGGTGACGGTCTCCGCCAGCGCGCCCGGCAATGCCCGTCCGTTGTGGAACGCGACCGCATTGAGCTTGGCGGGGAATGTCACCGTCACCGGCCCGTGATAGACCGGCGATGCCGGGCCCACGGGACTGCCGTCGGTGGTGAAGCGCATCTCGAGCCCGGACTGGTTGGCGAGAGTCACCGTCGCGCGCTTGCTGCCGGGAACGTAGCTGTAAGTCGGTGTCACCGCGAATGCGCTGGAGGCGGGCCGCAGCCCGAGCGGCCGCATCCGGTCGAGCTGCGGGATCAGCCGGTCGACGAAAGCCCCGTAATCGCGCGGTGCCTTCGCGGCCCAGCCGACTTCGGCGATCGCCGAGGCACGCGGGAAGGTCATCCAGGTCGCACGATCCTCGGTGCGAACATGCTCGGTGAACAAATTCCCCTGAAGTCCGAGAATATGGTGCTGCTGCGCGGCCGG
Source organism: Sphingomonas sp. FW306-1B-B10E (assembly GCF_058782005.1). NCBI lineage: Bacteria > Pseudomonadati > Pseudomonadota > Alphaproteobacteria > Sphingomonadales > Sphingomonadaceae > Sphingomonas > Sphingomonas sp. FW306-1B-B10E. The sequence continues at coordinate 95,456 of NZ_JBYSXG010000010.1, read as the reverse complement.
CACCGCGGCGGGGACGGGCTCGAAATTGTAGATCGTCCGTAGGTCCCGCACGTCGGGGCGGCCGGGCGGCTCGCTTTCCCCGGCACCCTGGCGGCGATCGAAATACAAGGTGGGCGACGGGGCGAGTACCGCGTCGTGCCCGGCCTTGGCCGCGGTGATCGCGCCGTCGGTCCCGCGCCAAGAGGTGATCGTCGCGTCCGCGGGCACGTCTTCGCCTTCGAGGATCTCGTCCCAGCCGATCAGCTTGCGTCCGCGCTTGGTCAAATATTCGCCGATGCGGTGCATGAACGCCGCCTGCAGCGCGGTCTCGTCCTTGATGCCGAGCGCCTTCATCTGCGCCTGGATCCTGGCCGATCCCTTCCATTGCTCCTTGGTCGCCTCGTCGCCGCCGACATGAATGTAGCGCGACGGGAACAGCGCCATCACTTCGTCGAGAACATTCTCCAGGAAAGTGAACGTGCTATCGTCGAAATTGTAGAGCCAGGGAAAGACCCCCCAATCGCTCTCGGTGCCCGGCGGAATCGGCACGCCGGTGCCGAGCTCGGGATAAGCGCGGATCGCCGCGAGCGCATGGCCCGGCATCTCGATCTCGGGGATGATCGTGACGTTGCGCTGCGCTGCGTAGGCAACGATCGCCTTGATCTCGCCCTGCGAATAGAAGCCGCCGACCTGCGGCAGCTGCGGCGCCCCCGCCGCGGTGGCGGGGTGGCGCCAGCCCGAGATTGCGGTGAGCTTGGGATATTTCTTGATCTCGATCCGCCAGCCCTGGTCGTCGACCAGATGCCAGTGGAGCGTGTTGAGCTTGTTGACCGCCATCCAGTCGATCAGCTGCCGAACATAGGCCGGCGACTGGAAGTGACGCGCGCTATCGAGCATCAGCCCGCGCCAGCCGAAGCGTGGACTGTCGTTGATCGTCACACTGGGAATGCGGTGCGCGGCGTCGCCCTGCGTCGCCAGCTGCCACAAGGTCACTGCGCCGTAGAGCAGCCCCGCATCGCTCGAAGCAGTGATCGTCGCGCCGCCGGGTCCGGTTTCGAGCCGATAGCCTTCCGCCGCGAAACCCGGCCGCCGCACGAACGAAACCGTCGGACCCCGCGCCTTTTTCGTAGTCTTCGACAGCCGTACGCGCTGGCTCGCCATCAGTTCGGTGAGCCGCGCCGCGGCGTTGCGCTCGCCCGCATCGCGCGCGACGACCGGCGTGCCCGAACGCAATACGAACCCTTCCCCATGCACCGCCATTGCGGCGGGCACGGGGAGCAGGTCGGGCTCCGCCGCTCCGGCTGGAGCGGCGGCAAGCAACAAGGCAATCAACATTCGCACATCATCATCATGCCTTGTCCCTCATCCGTCGGGAAGCGTCAGAACTTTACCCGGATGCCCGCATAAACGATCCGGCCATTGTCGTAGAGCGCGCGGAAGCGCGTCTGCGTGCCGGAATATTGGTAGATCTTGTTGTTGGTCAGGTTCACTGCATCGGCGGTGAGCGACAGGAAGTCGGTGACCTTGAGGTTCAACGAAGCGTCGAGCGACTCGGTCTTGCCCTGGTTGAGCGGCGAGGCGCGGTCGATGTTGATGAAGAACGCCGAGCGGTAATTGTACGATGCCCGCAGCGATAGCCAGTCATTCTCGAAATAGCCGGTCAGGTTGAGCGAGTGCTTCGAGTTGCCCGGGATCGGATCGCCGCTGTCCGACTTGGCGTCGGAATAGGTGTAGTTCACGATCGCGCCGAACGGTCCGAACAGGCGCCGCGACGCCTGCAGCTCGACACCAAAATTGCGCCCGCCCGCGCCGTTCGAGCGCCGGTTGATGTCGAACAGGCAGCTGTAGAGCTGCTGGCCGGCATTGACGACCGAGCAGCGCGACAGGTTCGGCGTCGTGGTCTGGACGGGGAACACCTCCTGCGTCGTCCGGTTGACGATGTAGCTGGCGATGTTCTTGTAATAGAGCGCGCCGGCGAAGATCGTCTCGCGATCGGGATACCATTCGAGGCTGAGGTTGTAGTCGTCCGATTCGTAGCGGTTGACGCTGGGATCGCCGCCGTCGCCGGTCAGCGTACCCGGATTGAGGCTGACGCGGGGGACGATGTCGGTATAGTCCGGCCGCGCGATCGAGCGCCCGGCGCCGAAGCGCAGGATCATCTCCGGGCTCAGATCGAACCAGACGTTCACCGCCGGCAGGAAGTCCGTGTAGCTGCGGCGCACTTCGATCGGCGCGAACGTGCCGAACGGATTGTCGACCGCCCCCGGCGTTCCGGCCGGAACGCCAAGCTGGTTGCCGCGCGACGTCTGTTCGGTGTGGATCACCCGCAGCCCGATATTGGCATGCAGGCCCTGCACCTCCGGTTCGCCGACCTTGATCATGGCGTAGCCGCCATAGGTCTTCTCGTTGATCGAATAGTTTTCCGGCGGATTGAGCACGCGCGCCCGATTGGCCTCGGGCTGCGAACCGAGGATCTGCTGGAGCTTGGCGGTGTCGATGTTGAAATAGTTGGTCAGCGTGCCCGGCAGCGCGATGTTGTCGAGGAAGTCGTCGGGCAGCGATCCGCCGGCGAAGTCCGACGATAGGCAGGCGCGCCCGCCGCAGCCGGTTGCCGCGAGCGGCACGAAGAAGCTGCCGTACGTCGTGGCGTAGAAATAGGCGTTACGATCATGGTCGGTGTACTTGCCGCCCACCTTGATCGACGAAATCGCACCGCCGATGGGCTGCTCGAAATCGGCGTAGGCGTACTTCTCCTTGTCCGAATTGCCGACCTGATGCAGCGAGGCGAAATCGAAGAAAAGGTTGTTCGGTGCCGTCGGATCGATGCCAGTGAAGGTCACCTGCGGTACCCGGCCGGTGATGTCGAAGGTGAAGGCGCCGGGAGCGCCGCCCTCGTAGAAAGGCTGGTCCTGAGTTTTGCCGCGCGCGCGAGTATAGCCGCCCTTCAGGTGCAGGACGCCGTCGCTGCCGGTGTGCCAGGTCAGGTCGAGGTCGGCCGAATAGGTCTCGGCGAACGCGTCACGGTAGATCGAGTCGTAGACGACCGCGCGGCCGCCCGGAACCGAAGTGACGGTGCCCTTGACGACGGTCGCGTCTTCCACCGTCGCATTGGTCAGCGTGCCGCCGCCGCCCAGCGCGTTGGCGGTCCAGGCGAGGTAGTTCTGGTTGAAGTTCGATGCGTTGAAGCGCGAATAGAGGCCGGTCGCGACGATCTCGAGGCTGTCGCTCGGCTTGAACTGCAGCTCGACATTGCCCCCATAGCGCTCGCGCTCCTGCTGGAACAGCGCCGAGCCGATCAGCGACGGGACCTGCGCGGTCTGGCCGCCGACGGTAACCGGCTGATAGCCGAGCACCTCTACACCGTCGCGGCGCAGTCGGCGCTTCTGATAGACCCCGCCGACGAGGACGCCGAACGTCCCGGCGTCGTTCTTCCAGCTGAGCAGCCCGGAGGCCTGCGGATCGAACTTGTCCGACCGCTCGGTATAGGCAGCCTGCACCGAGGCATTGAGCGACCAGCGCGGCAGATCGAGCGGGTGGCGGGTATGGACGTTGATCGTGCCGCCGATCCCGCCTTCCTCGACATCGGCCTGGGGCGATTTGTAGACGTCGAGCTGTCCGACGATCTCGGCCGGCAGCGTCAGGTAGTTGAACGAGCGCGTCGCGGCGAGCTGGTCGAGGATGAACCAGTCGGCGGTGGCGATCCCGTGCCCGTTGACCAGCGTCTTGGTGAGGTTCGGCGCAGTGCCACGCAGCGAAACGCGCTCGCCCTCCCCGAATTCGCGGTTGATCACGACGCCGGGAACGCGCTGCAGCGCCTCGGCGACGTTCTTGTCGGGGAATTTGCCGATATCCTCGGCGGAGATGATGTCGGCGATGACCGGCGACAGCCGCTTCGCGTCGATCGAGGCTTGCTGCGAGGCGCGGATGCCGGTGACGACGACGTCCTCACCCTCCTGCGTCTCGGCGGCGGTTGGCGTCTCATCAGCCGTTTGTGCGTGTGCGGCACTCGAGAACAGCGCCAGGGCGCTGACGGTGCCAATAAGCAGACCTCGAATCTCCATGTTTCATCCCCTTATGATCCCAGTAGTGGCATGTCTTTTTTATACCAGTTGCATACCATTACGCGGACCATCCGTCAGACCAATACGGGCGTCAAGAGGGATTCTTTCACTAATGTGACGTCGCAGCGCATTTTTTGGGTAGCTTGTGGTATGCCATTGGTATTAGTATTGCCCTTCAAGATGCCTGCGCCCAATGGTAGAAACCGCAATGCCGCTTCTGGCCGAAAAGATACGACCTCTCGATGGGACCGGTGGCGGGCCGCTCTACCGGCGGCTTGAGGATGCGCTGCGCGATGCGTTACGCGACCAGGTGCTCAAGCCCAACGAAGCGCTGCCTGCCGAGCGTGACCTCGCCGCGGATCTCTCGGTCTCGCGAATCACCCTGCGCAAGGCGCTGGACACCTTGGTCAACGAAGGGCTCCTCGTCCGCCGTCACGGGGCCGGCACCTTCGTCGCCAGCCGCGTCGAGAAGCAATTCGCCAAGCTCTCGTCCTTTTCCGAGGACATGGCCGCGCGCGGACGCACGGTGCGCAGCGAATGGATCGGCCGCTCCTCGGGCGCCGTGACGCCGGACGAGGCGCTCACCCTGGGATTGAGCCCAGGCACTGCGGTCTATCGCTTCAATCGCATCCGCTTCGCCGACGATACCGCGATGGCGATCGAATATTCGACGATTCCCGGCTTCGGGCTCGACAGCGAGGAAGTCGTTGGGGCGTCGCTCTATGCCGCACTCGAAGTCACCGGCAACCGCCCGGTGCGCGCGCTCCAGCGGTTGCGCGCGGTGCTTTTCAACGCCGAGCAGGCCGAATTGCTCGGTACCGATGCCGGCGCGCCGGGTCTTTACATCGAGCGACGCGGGTTCCTCGCCGATGGCCGCGTGATCGAGGCGACCCAGAGCTGGTACCGTGGCGACGCATATGATTTCGTCGCCGAACTCGATACACGAGGCTGATATTGTGACGAATTCCGAAACGAAGATGTTTCACGAGGCGGGCGAAGCCGCCGCCGTCGTGCGCCGCCAGCTCGCCGCCAACCAGACCGCCGTGACTGCGCTCGCGAGCCAGCTACGAGCAGCGCCGCCGCGCGGCGTGCTGACCTGCGCGCGCGGCAGCTCGGATCACGCCGCCTTGTTCGGCAAATATCTGATTGAGACCCGCCTGGGGGTGCTGACCACCTCCGCCGCCCCGTCCATCTCGTCGGTCTACGGCGCGTCGGCGAACCTCACCGACATGCTGGCGATCGGCATCTCGCAATCGGGCAAGAGCCCCGACATCCTCTCAGCGATGCGCGCGGCCAAGCAGGGCGGCGCGCGCACCGTGGCGCTCGGCAATACCGCCGATTCGCCGCTCGCCGAAGAGGCAGACACCTTCCTGCCGCTCCACGCCGGCGCGGAAGTAAGCGTCGCCGCGACCAAGTCGTATATCGCCAGCCTGGCGGCATTGCTGCATCTGGTCGGCGAATGGGCCGGCGACGGCGAATTGCTCGAAGCGCTTCACGGCGCGCCGGCGCTGCTGGAGCGGGCGTGGGAAGCGGACTGGTCGCCGATGGTCGATCGGCTCGCCCAGGCGCGCGGGCTCTATGTCATCGGCCGGGGCCTGGGCTTCGGCATCGCGCAAGAAGCGGCGCTCAAGTTCAAGGAGACCTGCGGGCTCCACGCCGAGGCGTTCAGCGCCGCCGAGGTCCGCCACGGCCCGATGGCGCTGGTCGGCCCGGATTTCCCCTTGCTCGTCTTCCGGCAGGGCGATGAGACCGCCGACGGCGTCGATGAGCTGGTCGCCGAAGTCGTCGGGCGCGGCGGCGATGTGCTGGTGAGCGGCGGCGACGTGCCCGGCGCGATCCAGCTGCCGCACCCGGCCGCGCATCCGGCGATCGAGCCGATGCTCCAGATCCAGGCCTTTTATCGCGCGGCCAACGCGCTTTCGCTGCGTCGCGGGTTCGATCCCGACCGTCCTCCCCTGCTCGCCAAGGTCACCGAAACCGTCTGATGCTCACTGCTCTCGTCAATGGCCGCGTGCTCCGCGCCGGCATTCTTCGCGACGGCGAAGCCGTGCTGCTCGACGGCGATCGCATCGCCGGCGTAGTTCCCGCGAACGAAGTCCCCGCCGACGCTCAGCGCCGCGATCTCGCCGACGCGATGCTGTTCCCCGGCTTCATCGACACCCAGGTCAATGGCGGCGGCGGCGTGCTGTTCAACGATTCGCCGACTGCCGAGGGCATCGCCGCGATCGGCGCCGCGCATCGCCGCTTCGGCACCACCGGCTTCCTGCCGACCCTGATCAGCGACGACATCGCAGTGATCCGCGAGGCGGTCGCCGCGGTCGACGCCGCGATCGAGCAGGGCGTTCCGGGGGTGCTCGGCATCCATATCGAGGGTCCGTTTCTCAACGTCGAACGGCGCGGCATCCATCGCTCCGACAAAATCCGCCCGCTCGACGACGAAGGCGTCGCTGCTTTGACCTCGCTCAAGCGCGGCGTCACACTGGTGACGCTCGCGCCCGAGCAGACCGATCCCGCGACGATTCGCCGCCTCGTCGATGCGGGCGTGATCGTCGCCGCCGGCCACAGCAACGCGACCTACGAACAGTCGATCGCGGCGGTCGAGGCGGGGGTCACCGGAATCACCCACTTGTTCAACGCGATGTCGCCGCTCACTTCGCGCGCGCCGGGGCTTACTGGCGCTTCGCTCGAACGCTCCGAGCTGATCTGCGGGATCATCGTCGACGGGCAGCATGTCAGCCCGACCACGTTGGGCATTGCACTGCGCTGCAAGCCGCCCGAGCAATTGATGCTGGTCACCGACGCAATGCCAACCGTCGGCAGCGATTCCGACACCTTTGTCCTCCAGGGCCGCACGATCCGCGTGATCGACGGAATTTGCCGCGACGTAGACGGCACGATCGCCGGCTCGCATCTCGACATGGTCACGGCGCTCGCCAACACCGTGAACATGCTCGGCACGTCGATCGAGACCGCCGCCTGCATGGCCTCACACGCCCCCGCCGCGTTCCTCGGCCTTGCCGATAGCCTGGGCGAGATCGCGAAGGGCTACCGTGCCGATCTCGTCGCCGTCGATGCGGATTTTGGCGTCACCGAGACTTGGATCGGCGGCGTCAGCAGCAAGGCGGGCTAAAAGCTACCGTTCACGCTTAGCGGATGAAATAGCCTGCCACCTTCCAGCCGGCGCCCTCGTGCGTGAGGATGACCGTCTCGACCGCGGCTTTCCGTTGCGCGAAGCTGGTCCGAAACTGGAGCACTTCATAGTCCCCAACCGGCGCGCCGGGCAGCGACGTGCTCTTCGTTACGCTCTGAAAGGTGCGCGAGGATACCGCCCCCAGCGGCTGCCGTACCGGCTGAACTGTCGACGCCCATTGCGGGGCGGAAATCTGGGACCGGAACGAGGTCGCGGCGGCGCGCCAGCTTTCCTCCCAGCGCTGCTGATCGATCAGCGCCATCCAATTGCGCGCCGCGTCCAGGCTGGCCGGGGCAGCGGACACAGGGGGTGCCGGCTGCGGCCCGGGAGCCTCGGCGGTGGCGCCGCCATGCACGACCGACGCGACGATGGCTGCTGCGATGACAAGCGACATGATGAGCATTCCTCCACTGAGCCAAGCGAGCCGGTGAGCGACGCTCCGCCGGTGATCCGCATGCTCTGGAACAAGGCCTTCTTCGGCCTCCTCGGCCACCCCTATTGACTTGTATACGAGGGAATTGGGGCGATCCTGCTCGGCTTCGGCGAGCAGCCGCGCCGCCTCCCGGCTGCTCGACACGCTCAGTTTGCCGCGCGCATCGCGCAGGCGCTCGTTAACCGTATGAACCGACAGCCCAAGGCTCTGCGCAATCGACTTCGCGTCATGGCCACGAAGGAGCAGCCGCAGCGTCTCCTTCTCGCGCTCAGTCAGGGCCAGCAGGCCGTCGCGCATCGAGCGAGCATTCTCTGCACCATGCGCGTTACGCGTGTTCACCGCCGCTCGCGGAGCGCCGTCTTGAGCTGATCGGGCGTGAACGGCTTGCTGAGGAACCGAACGTCGGGGCTCTCGGCCGCGTTGAGATCGGTCTGCGCATAGCCGGTAATGATCAACGCCGGGAAATTTGCGCTTTCGCTGCGGATCTGGCGGACCAGCTCCGCGCCGGACATACGCGGCATCGCATAATCGGTGATCAGCAGGTCGAACGCCGTGGGATCCTCGCGGAAGGTCTCGAGCGCGAGCGCGCCTTCGGCGACGTGGATCACCTGGTGGCCGAGATCCTCGAGCAGCGCGGCGGTCGTCGCGCGCACGCCGTCATGATCGTCGACGAGCAAGATCTTCAACGCCGTGGCCGACGCGTCCAGGGCATCATCGGGGATCGCGAGGACCATCTCTGTCGCGGTCTCCGGCGCGCGTGGCAGCCAGATTTCGACGCACGTCCCCTTGCCGAGCTCGCTGTCCACCCGGACCTCGCCGCCCGATTGCTGGGCGAAGCCATAGACCATGCTGAGCCCGAGCCCGGTGCCCTTGCCCACCGGCTTGGTGGTGAAGAAAGGCTCGAGCACTTGCTGGATCAGCTCGGGCGCGATCCCACAGCCGGTATCGCCGACGCCGATCACGACATAATGGCCGGGCGCCAGGCCGGTACGGCCGACCTGCTCGACGATCTCGCGATCCTCGGCGGCGACGGTGACCACGCCGCCCTCGGGCATCGCATCGCGGGCGTTGATTATCAGGTTCATCACCGCGAGTTCGAGCTGCGCGGCATCGGCGTAGACCGGCGACACGGTGTCCGACAGCCTCCAGTCGAGCTCGACCATCCCCCCCAGCGTATGCGCGAGCAGGCTGGTCACCGACTGGGCGAGCCGCGGTATCTGGATCGACGCGGGCTCGAGCTTCTGGCGGCGCGCGAAGGCGAGCAGATGCTTGACCAGTTCGGCGCCCTGCTCGGCGGCGTGGCGGGTCATGCCGACGATCTTCGCCTGATCGTCGCTCAGTGGCACGCGCCGCTCGATCATTCCCAGTCCGCCGAGCACTGCGGCGAGCAGGTTGTTGAAATCGTGGGCGATCCCCCCGGTAAGCTGGCCGATCGCGTCCATCTTGCGCGCCTGGGTGAGCTGGCTTTCGAGCTCCTTGCGATCGGTGACGTCGAGCAGCGTGCCGGCGAACTCGACCGGATTGCCGAGCGAGTCGCGCAGCAGCACCACTTGGTCGAGGAAATGCTTGTACTGGCCATCTGCGCACTGCCAGCGATACTCCACCGACAGCGATTGCCCGCTCCGTCGCGCGGCGAACGCCTCGACAGCGCGCTCGCGATCCTCGGGATGGAGCCGCTCGACCCACAGGCTCGGCGCCGCCTGGATATCCTCGAACGCATAGCCGGTGAGCGCGGGGAAATTGCCGCTGACGAACTTGGGGATGCGCGGATCGGCGTGGATCTCCTCGAGATAGAGGATGATCGGGAGGGATTCGATGATCGCCGCCTGGCGCTGCTCGGCGAGGCGCAGTTCCTGCTCGACGCGCAGCCGCTCGGCATTGGCGCGCAGGTTGGCGTCGAGCAGCGCCTGCTCCTGGCGCGCCTTGCGCTGGATTTCGCGGGTCATCAGGAACAGGTCGACGAACACCGCGACCTTCGAGCGGATCACCACCGGCTCGACCGGCTTGAACACATAATCGACCGCGCCCATCGAATAGCCGCGGATGAGGTGCTCGCTCTCCTTGTTCACCGCCGAGAGGAAGACGATCGGCACCCGCTTTGTCTGCTCGCGCGAACGGATGATCTGCGCGGTCTCGTAGCCGTCGAGGCCGGGCATGTAGACGTCGAGCAGGATGACGGCGAATTCGGTCTTGAGCAGCTGGCGCAGCGCCTCCTCGCCCGAATTGGCGACGACGACTTCGGCGACATCTTCGAGCACATTGGTGATCGCGAGCAGATTGCGTTCGTCATCGTCGACGACGAGCACCTTCGCGCGGTCCTCGATGGCCTGGGGGTCCGTCACCAAAGTCGCCTCTGCAATCGTCGCGGTAAGAATGGGCGGTGTCTTTGCGCGCATCCGCACCTCAGCTCCGCTCTGCCAGGATGACGCCATTGGTCACGGCCGCGTCGCGCGACCGCGCTATCCATACGCGCAACAGCGCCAGCAGCAAATCGATGTCGACCGGCTTGGCGATATAGTCCGAGGCGCCGGCGTCGAGGCACTTCTGCCGGTCACCCTTCATCGCCTTGGCGGTGACCGCGATCAGCGGCAGATCGGCGAGCCCGGCACGCGCACGGATCTGCTGCATCGTCTCATAGCCGTCCATCTCCGGCATCATGATGTCGATCAGCGCGATATCGATGCCGGGCGTCTGTTCGAGAATGACGATGCCGTCGCGGCCGCCTTCGGCATGCAGCACCTCGACGCCGTAGCTCTCCAGCACGCTGGTCAGCGAGTAGATGTTGCGGATGTCGTCGTCGACAATGAGGATCTTGGTGTCGGCAAGTTCGGGCACCGCGCGCGCCGCCTGGAGGACTGCGTCGCTCTGCTCCGGGACAAGCTCGACGATCTGCGGCTCGGCGGCCACGCTCGCAGCAAGGTCCTCGAACACTGCCACCAGCGCTTCGCGGGCAGCGGGCTTCTCGGTCACGCCGAACGCGCCGAGGTCGATCGCCTTGGCGACCTTGTCGGCCCCGGAGATCACGTGGATCGGCACGTGCCGGGTCTGCGGATCGTGCTTGAGCAGGTCGAGCAGCACGAAGCCGTCAATGTCCGACAATCCTAGATCGAGCGTGATCGCGTCCGGCTGGAGTTTCCGGACCATCGCCAGCGTCCCCGCCCCGGCTCCGGACACGACGCCCTTGAGGCCCGCCCCCCGCGCGATGTCGAGCAGGATCGAGGCGAAGGTGGGATCGTCCTCGACGATCAGCACGAACGGTTCGCCTGCCAGAGTGTCGCGATCGTCGCTGAGGTCGAACGGTCCCGGTAGGGCGGTCGGCACCGTCGCACCGCTATTGTCGTAGCGCGCGGGCGTGCCCGCTTGACCGATCTGCGCGGGCGCGATCGCCTGGAGCGGCACGAACAAAGTGAAGGTCGACCCCTCGCCCGGTGTCGAGCGCACCTGCAGCTCGCCGCCGAGCAACCGGGCGATCTCGCGGCTGATCGACAGGCCCAGGCCGGTGCCGCCATATTTGCGGCTGGTGGTGCCGTCGGCCTGCTGGAACGCCTCGAAGATCAGCTTCTGCTTGTCCTGCGGGATGCCGATGCCGGTATCGGTGACGGCGATCTCGATTGCGGTGTCCATCCCGCGCAGTACCGGATGGTTGGTGCTCCAGCCCTTGGTCGCCGCCCGCACCGCCAGCGTGACGCTGCCCTTGGCCGTGAACTTGAACGCGTTGGAAAGCAGATTGAGCACGACCTGCTGGAGCCGCTTCTCGTCGGTGCGGATCGCCGACGGCAGGCCCGGATCGAACTCGACGTTGAAGTCGAGGCTCTTGTCCGCGGCGAGCTGGCGGAAGGTCCGCTCCATATGCTGCTTGAGCCCGGCCATCGGCATCTCGCCGATCTCGATCGACACGGTACCCGATTCGATCTTCGACAGATCGAGGATGTCGTTGATCAGGTTGAGCAGATCCGAACCCGCGCCGTTGATCGTCCGCGCGAATTCGACCTGCTTGTCGTTGAGGTTGCCCTGCGGGTTGTCCGACAGCAGCTTCGACAAAATCAGCAGCGAATTGAGCGGCGTGCGCAACTCGTGCGACATGTTGGCGAGGAACTCGGACTTGTACTTGGAGGTGAGCGCGAGCTGCTCGGCCTTCTCCTCGAGCGCGCGGCGCGCCATCTCGATTTCGAGGTTCTTGGCCTCGACCTGCTTCTTCTCGTTCTCGAGAAGCTGCGCCTTCTCCTGCAGCTCCTCGTTGGTGTTGTGGAGCTCTTCCTGCTTGGTGGTCAGCTCGGTCTGGCGTGCCTGCAATTCCTGGGTCAGCAGCTGCGACTGCTTGAGCAGGCCCTCGGTGCGCATCGTCGCGGCGATCGTGTTGAGCACGATGCCGACCGATTCCATCAGCTGGTCGAGGAAGCTCTGATGCGTCTCGTTGAACTCGCCGAACGATGCCAGCTCGATCACCGCCTTGACGTCGTCCTCGAACAAGGCCGGCAGGATCGCGACATTGGCGGGCGCAGCGTGGCCGAGCCCCGAGCCGATGCGCAGGAAGTCGCTCGGCACATGCTCGAGCACGATCGCGCGCTTGTCCGCGGCCGCCTGGCCGACAAGCCCTTCGCGCAGCTGGAACTTGTTCTTGAGCGCGTCCTTGCTTTCGGCGCCATAGCTCGCGGCAAGCTCGAGCACGGTGTCGTCGCCCTCGCGCGTGGTGACGTAGAACACGCCGTATTGCGCATTCACCAGCGGCGCGAGCTCGGACATGATCAGGTTCGAGACCGTGGTGAGATCGCGCTCACCCTGCAGCATGCGCGAGAAGCGCGCGAGGTTGGTCTTGAGCCAGTCCTGTTCCGCATTCTTCAAGGTCTGGTCCTTGAGGTTGCGGATCATCTCGTTGATGTTGTCCTTGAGCGCGGCCATCTCGCCCGAGGCTTCCACTGCGATCGAGCGGGTAAGATCGCCCTTGGTCACCGCGGTCGCCACGTCGGCGATCGAGCGAACCTGATTGGTGAGATTCGCTGCCAGCTGATTGACGTTATCGGTCAAGTCGCGCCACAGGCCGGCGGCGCCCGGCACGCGCGCCTGGCCGCCGAGCTTGCCCTCGATGCCCACCTCGCGCGCCATGTTCGTCACCTGGTCGGCGAAGGTGGCGAGCGTCTCGATCATGAAGTTGATCGTCTCGGCCAGCGCCGCGATCTCGCCCTTGGCGTCCACGGTCAGCTTGCGCTTGAGGTTGCCCTGCGCCACCGCGGTCACGACGTCGGCGATGCCGCGCACCTGGTTGGTCAGGTTGGTCGCCATCAGGTTGACGTTGTCGGTCAGATCCTTCCACGTGCCGCCGACGCCCGGCACCTGCGCCTGCCCGCCCAGCTTGCCCTCGGTACCCACTTCACGCGCCACGCGAGTCACTTCGGAGGCGAAGCCGTTGAGCTGGTCCACCATCGTATTGATGGTGTCCTTGAGCTCTAGGATTTCGCCCTTCACGTCCACCGTGATCTTCTTGGAAAGATCGCCGCGCGCCACTGCGGTGGTCACGTCGGCGATGTTGCGGACCTGGCCGGTGAGGTTCGCCGCCATCAGATTCACATTGTCGGTGAGGTCGGCCCAGGTGCCGGCGACGCCGCGGACCTGCGCCTGGCCGCCGAGCTTGCCCTCGGTGCCCACTTCGCGCGCCACGCGCGTCACTTCCGACGCGAAGCCGTTGAGCTGATCGACCATCGTGTTGATCGTGTTCTTGAGTTCGAGGATCTCGCCCTTCACGTCGACGGTGATCTTCTTGGAAAGATCGCCCAGCGCCACCGCGGTGGTCACTTCCGCGATGTTGCGCACCTGCCCCGTCAAGTTCGCGGCGAGGTCGTTGACGTTGTCGGTCAGATCCTTCCACGTCCCGCCGACGCCCTCGACCTTGGCCTGGCCGCCGAGCTTGCCTTCCGAGCCCACTTCGCGCGCCACGCGGGTCACTTCCGAAGCGAACGAATTGAGCTGGTCCACCATCGTGTTGATCGTGTTCTTGAGCTCGAGGATCTCGCCCTTCACGTCGACGGTGATCTTCTTGGAAAGATCGCCCTTCGCCACCGCGGTGGTCACCTCGGCGATGTTGCGCACCTGGCCGGTGAGATTGCCGGCCATCAGGTTGACGTTGTCGGTGAGATCCTTCCAGGTCCCCGCGACGCCCTCGACCTGCGCCTGGCCGCCGAGCTTGCCTTCCGAGCCCACTTCGCGCGCCACGCGCGTCACTTCGCTCGCGAAGCCGTTGAGCTGGTCGACCATCACGTTGATGGTGTTCTTGAGCTCGAGGATCTCGCCGCGCACCTCGACGGTGATCTTGCGCGACAGATCGCCCTTCGCCACCGCGGTCGTCACGTCGGCGATGTTGCGCACCTGGCCGGTGAGGTTCGCCGCCATCAGATTGACGTTGTCGGTCAGATCCTTCCACGTGCCGCCGACGCCCGGGACCTGCGCCTGACCGCCGAGCTTGCCCTCGGTACCCACTTCGCGCGCCACGCGCGTCACTTCCGAGGCGAAGCCGTTGAGCTGGTCGACCATCACGTTGATCGTGTTCTTGAGCTCGAGAATCTCGCCCTTCACGTCGACGGTGATCTTCTTGGACAAGTCGCCCGACGCCACCGCGGTGGTCACTTCGGCGATGTTGCGCACCTGGCCGGTGAGGTTGTCGGCCATCAGATTAACGTTGTCAGTGAGGTCCTTCCACGTGCCGGCGACACCCGGCACCTGCGCCTGCCCGCCGAGTTTGCCCTCAGTGCCGACTTCGCGCGCCACGCGCGTCACTTCCGAGGCGAAGCCGTTGAGCTGGTCGACCATGACGTTGATGGTGTTCTTGAGCTCGAGGATCTCGCCTTTCACGTCGACGGTGATCTTCTTGGAAAGATCGCCCGAGGCCACTGCGGTCGTCACTTCGGCGATGTTGCGGACCTGGCCGGTGAGATTGTCGGCCATCAGATTGACGTTGTCGGTCAAATCCTTCCACGTGCCCGCGACGCCTTCCACGCGCGCCTGACCGCCGAGTTTGCCCTCTGTGCCAACTTCGCGTGCCACGCGCGTCACTTCCGACGCGAACGAATTGAGCTGGTCGACCATCGTGTTGATCGTGTTTTTGAGCTCGAGAATCTCGCCCTTCACTTCGACGGTGATCTTCTTGGACAAGTCGCCCGACGCCACCGCGGTCGTCACCTCAGCGATGTTGCGGACCTGGCCCGTCAGGTTGGTCGCCATCGCGTTGACGTTGTCGGTGAGGTCCTTCCAGGTGCCGGCGACGCCCTTCACCTTGGCCTGCCCACCCAGCTTGCCCTCGGTGCCCACTTCGCGCGCCACGCGCGTCACTTCCGACGCGAACGAGGCGAGCTGCTCGACCATCGTGTTCACCACCTTGCCGATGCGAAGGAATTCGCCGCGCAGCGGTCGCCCATCGATCTCGACGGTCATCGACTGCGAAAGGTCGCCCTTCGCCACCGCCCCGATGACCCGCGCGACTTCGGCGGTCGGCTGGACCATGTCCTCGATCAGTTCGTTGACCGAGCGCAGCTTGGCCTCCCAGCCGCCGGTGGCGCCCCGGACGTGGCCGCGCTGGGTGATCTTGCCTTCCTTGCCGACGACGCGCGACAGCCGCTCATATTCGTGGGTCATCGCCTCTTCCATGGCGACGACTTCGTTGAACAGCGCAGCTATCTCGCCATCGGTTCCCGGCAGGTCGTCGGGAAGGCGGACGCTGAAGTCACCGCGGCGGAAGCTGCGGAGCGCGGCGACGAGTTGACGGCGGTCGAGCGTGAGTTCGGCGTTCACCTGGCACTCCTGGCATGTTTCCCCGTCCCTGAAATGCTGACGGCCCCCCGGCCTGGACTCTGCATAGCAACAGCGGCGCTGTAGGAAAAGTGAACGCGTACACGGATTTGCGGCAGGTTGCGGGGTTCCTGCCAGTCGCTAGAAAGAAGCGGGGACACGCGGGGGACACAAGCGGATGACAGACGACCCCCGGCATGCCGGCCAGACAAGAGCTCTCCAGTTTCATTCGCGCGACCTTCCGCTCGGTCTGGGCGCTCGAATTGCTGTGTTTCCTGAGGCAGCATCGCGACCGGTCGTGGCCGTACGCCGATCTCGTCGTTGCGCTGCGGGGAAGCGAGCTTGTGGTGACGCAGAGCGTCGAGTCGCTGCTCGCTGCCGGGCTCGTCCTCGTCGAGGATGGGCAATTGGTCCGCTACCAGCCGACCTCGAATCTGGTCGACACGCTCGCCGGTGCGACCGAGGCGCTGTATGCCAGCAGGCCCGACGCGGTGCGGCGGATGATCGTCGCGCCCACCCCTTCGGGCCTGAGCAGCTTCGCCGACGCATTCAAGCTGTGGAGCGATTGAAGTGACCGCGTGGCTCCCTGCGACCGTCTATCTGCTCTGCTTCGCCACCAGCGCGGCATGCGCGCTGCTGCTGGGGCGCTCGTATCGACGCAGCGGCATGCGGCTGCTGCTGTGGAGCGCCTTGTGCTTCGGGCTGCTCGCGGCGAACAATCTGTTCGTGATCGTCGACCTGATGCTGATCCGCGACATCGACTTCGGGCTCGTGCGGCTGTTGCTGTCGCTCGCCGCAGTGGGAGTCCTGCTGTTCGGCTTCATCTGGGACATGGAAGACGCATGACCCTGCTCGTCTTCCTGTCCGGCGCGGTCACGCTCGGCTTCGCCGTCGCGGCGTTGTTCTTCCTGCGCTTCTGGCGCGACACGCGCGACGAGCTGTTCCTCGCCTTTTCCGCGGCGTTCCTGCTGCTCGGCGTCGGACAGGCGATCCTCGCGCTCGGCGGGATTCCGGACGAGCAGCGCAGCTGGGTCTATCTGGTCCGGCTGGTCGCGTTCCTGACGATCATCGTCGCGATCCTGCGAAAGAACCGCGCGCGATAGCTATTGCGCGAACTTGACCGCGAAATAGGCGACCGCGCCCCCACTAGGCGACGGCACCATGGCGACGAGCACGCCGCTGCCGTCCTTGGCACGCCAGGCCTGACCCAGCTTCTTACCCGGATCGGCACCGGGCAGCGCAACCGAAGCAGCGCCCCGCTCGCGCGCGATATTATCGATCCGCTTGGCGATCGCCACCCAGGGCACCGATTTGCCCACGGTGAACAGCCGCTCGTCGGTGATCGTCACGCCCCCTTTCGATACGTCGCTCGCCAGCGCGTGCAGCGCCTGGCGCTCAGCAGCGCTCGCGCCGGCCTGCGCACCCGCAGGCGCGGGCAGCGACGCGAGATCGAACCCGCGGACGAAGCCGAGAAAGGCCAACAGACTCAAGAGCGCCGCTTTCAGCAAGGGATGTCCTTCGTGCCGAGCTTGCCCGCTTTGCGGGTGCCACTCAACCTTGAACGCACGGCGCTCAGCGTGGTGCCGGCCCGACGGTGAATGCCTCGGCGCCACCGGTATCGGCGAGGGTACGCAGCGGCACTTCCATCGTCGCCGAGGCGGTGTCGCGCCCCTCGCCGACGTTCATGTTGGTGCCCCAGGGGTTGCGGACGCTGACCATCCATTCCCCGTCGGCGTTCTTGTGGACGCCTTCGACGACATAGACGTGGTTGTCGACCAGCCCGTCCTGCGTGCCCTCGTTGCCGCGGATGCGGTCCCACAGGCTGCGATTCTCGGGCACGGTCCACAGGGTCACCGGGCGGTCGTTCGACAAGGCGGCGTCGACCTGGCCCGCCATCCGGTCGAGCGCCGAATTCTCGCTCTCGAAAAAGCCCTCCGAATAGCGGATCTCGTCGCCACGAACGCCGGTGATCGCCTGCATCGCGTCCTGCGGCCAGCCGCCATTGGCGATGGCATTATAGCCTTCGGTGAGTCCGTCCGCGGGATTGCTGTCGTGGATCTTGGCATAGGCCGTCTCGGCGACCGCGGGCCAGATCGGGCCGTCCAGGCCCGTATTGTCGGCGGTCGAGCCGCCCGAGCGCGCGAGATTGTCCTCGAGCTCGGCCTGGGTGACCTGCACCGACTGCGGATTGCCGTTGCCGTCGTGAAGCTGGACGGTGAAGTTGCCGGTAGCGGAATTGTAGCTGATCATGTTGCGCACCGCGTCGGGCTGCTGCTGGGCGACCGCGCCAAGGGTCGCGACGAAATAGCAGTCGCCGAGCGCATCCTGTCGGATGTCGGCCGCCTTGGGACCTTGCGCGCCATACAAGTCCGCCGCGTCGAAGCGAACTTCGGCGGGTTTGGCAGCGCCGCTGCCGCTGCCGCCGCCGTCGACCGGGATGCGGAACGCCGGCGTGGCCACTGACGTGCCCGCGAGCAGCGAGTCCAGATTGAAGCGGGTTGCGGCGCCTACGGCTTCCAACATGCCGACTCTCTCCCATATTTTCATGCCGCTATGCGCCCCTCGCGCGGGCGCCGCGATAATCGGATCGATTATGGCGCGCGACGGCCGCCGGCCGCATCTAGAAGCAGTCCGATCGAAGGATGCGTGATGCAGGTAAACAGGGCCACCCCAGCTTCTACGGCGTCGACTCCCCCCTCGACGCCGCCTGCCGCTTCGTCGCGAAACGCCGACGCGTATCGGTCGGACTGGCAGCCGTCGCGCGTTACGCCGGCGCTGCATTCGGCGCCATCGGTCTCTCTTTCCCCCCGAGCCGATGGCGCCGACTCCCTCCAGCAGCGCGCCGCGAACGACCGCGAGGCCGCCATCGTGCCGTTCTCGCCCGATCGGGGCGTCCAGCCGGCGCGGTTCGCCACCTTGTCGCCGGTCACTGCGCCCGCGGCATCGGAGGAAGCGCGCCTCGCCGCCAACGACGCGCCCGACCTCCAGCAGGTCCATACCAACGCCTTGCTCGCCAAGGATGTCTATAACGACGTCCCCAGCCCGCCCTCGGGCTATCGCGCGGCCAGCGATGCGGACCTCGCCAAGCTCGGCCTCACGCCCGACATGCTCGAGCAGCCCGGCGAGAGCAGCTTCCGCGCCCGCGTCTATGTCAGCGGCGAGGCCGGCCAGGAAAAATACACCGTCGTCTTCCGCGGCAGCCAGTCGGGCGACGACTGGAAGAGCAACGCTCAGCAGGGCCTCGGCTTCGATTCGGCACACTATGCCAGCGCGCTGGAGATCGGGAAGAAGCTCGCGCGCACCGATGCGGACGTCACCTTGGTCGGCCACTCGCTCGGCGGCGGGCTCGCGGCCGAGGCGGCGATCGCCTCGGGGCTTCCGGCGGATACGTTCAACGCCGCGGGCCTCCACCAGAACACGATCGACAAGGCGCAGGCCGTCGCGCAGGCGAACGACCGCGGTGCGTCGTCGATCAACAATTATCGCGTGCCCGGCGAGATCCTCACCACGCTCCAGGAAGGCGGCGACCGCGCGATCGGCGCCGGGCTCGGCAGCCTGATCACCGGCGGCGTGGGCGGCGGGATCCTGGGCGGCGCGGTGAGCGACCTGCCCCAGGCCTATGGTGCGCAGCACGATCTGCCCAATGTCCGGCCCGAAGGCGCGCATTGGTGGGATTCGATCAATCCGGTCGATCGCCACAGCATGGACTGGGTCCTCGCCGGAACCGCGGCACAAGCTGGCCGCTGAGCGGTTGACGCACCGCTGGCAATGCGCAGAGGGTGCGGTGTGTGCGTAAATTCGTCCTGCTCAGCCCCGCGCTCGCGCTCATGACGATGGGCTGCGAGAGCGACGCGCGCGCCGATTGCTTCGCGCCGGGCACCGAACTTCCCAGCCGTCGCGACACGCTGACCGACCAGCGGCTCGGCGCCGCCGCGCGCGACTTTGCCGAGGCGCTGTTCGACGGCGATCTCGACCGCGCAGACCAATTGCTGCGCGGCGATTCCGGCCTCGCGCGCCGCCGGGTCGGCGCGCATTACGACATGCTCTCGGTCGCGGTCGCGACGTGCCGCCTCGACGCGGTCGACCTCGTCCTTGGCGGCGGTGCGCCGCGCGACGGCGCCGAGGACCAGGGCCTGCCGCTGCGGCTCGCGCTGCGCGCGAAGGATCCCGCGTTCGCGCACAGTCTGCTCAGCGCCGGTGCCAGCCCCAACCCGAAGGGCAATCCCAGCGGTCCGCTGCGCACCGCGATCACGCTCAATTCGCTCGGCGCGGTTCGCATGCTGCTCGACTTTCGTGCCGATCCCGACGTGATGGAGGCAACGGGCAACCGCCCGCTCCATACCGCGCTCGACATGGAGCATTTCCGCATCGCCGAGCTGCTGCTCGACCGCGGCGCCGATCCCTGGGCGATCGACAGCGGCGGCGCGAACCTCGGCACCGCCGCGACGACGCAGATGCTCACCGAGTCGGCGGAAGAAGCCGAGGCGCAGCGCCGGCTGGCCGGGCGGTTGAAGAAATTGGGCTGGCCCGAGCCGGCCCCTTCGGCGCGCGAAGTGCGCGCGGCGGCGGCGAATGGCGACTGGCCCCCGGCAGCGGCCCTTGCGGCGGGCGCCAAGCCGCTGCCGCCGGCGATAGTGGCCCTGATCCAGGCCAATGCCCGAACGCAGGGGACGCCGCACTAGGCTGCGTGCCGGTCAGCGCGGAGCAGGAAGGTCACACTATCTGGCTGTTTTTCGGAAGCTAAATCTTCTAAATCAAGTAGTTGCGGATTTCTCGGCTGAGAAAACCAAGCAGGCGAATTCTCACATTGCAAGCCCATCAGGCCAGCGAGGATTTCTGCATTCCACCCCGGCGAAGGCCGGGGCCCAGTTGCCACGAACATGAGATTGCACCGCGCCGTCGATAGCAACTCGAAGCTGGGCCCCGGCCTTCGCCGGGGTGGGATCAATCGCTGAGCTGGGACTGATCGCCGGAGCGAACTTAGTTCAGCCGTTCCCTGCCTCGGTCGACAGGCTGCCCAGCGCGATGCCGGCGTCGTGCAGCTGCGCCTCGAGCTCGCGCATCGTGCCGTCATAAGGCGGCGCGCCGTCGCCGAGCAGCAATGCGACGTCGAGCGTGCCCGCGGCGTTGCGCACCAGCCGTGCGCCGGTCGCCGGCCAGGCGCCGTCGCCGAAAGTCACGGTGACTTCCTTGGTCCCCTTGCCGTTCTCGCGCGTCCACAGATCGGCGAGCATCTGCGCGAAGGCGCCCGGATCGACATGCGCCGCGGGCATCGCCGGCATCGCCGTCGCCTGCGGCTGGGCATGGCCGGCAAAGCCGAACAGCCCGTCCTGGCGCTCGCGCGCCTCGCGTTCTTGGCGCAGCGCCGTGTCGCGCGCATCGCCAAAGGCCTCGCGCTGCTGGACCGGCACTTCGCCGCGGCGATCGGGCTGAACCAGCCCTTTCAAGCCCTTTCCTGAGCCGGCGCCGCCCGGCTGCTCCTTGGTCTGAAGACGCGCCTTGGCGAAGGCTTCGTTCATCGCGCGGACGTCGCCCGGCGCGGGTTGGCCCCGCCCCTGCACCGTGCCCTGGGCCGGCTGGCGCGCCGGCTGCGCATTGGGGGAACTGACGCGGGTCATGATCGCCTCCGTGCTTCCATATTGTCGAGTGCGGTGCGCTCTTCCTGCTGGCGTGCCCAGCGGCGCACGGCCTGACCGGCATGCTCGGCCAGCTTGTCGTGCCGCGCACGCGCAAGGATCATCGCCTTGCGCCGCTCGTCCTCGGCGTCGCCGCACGCCTGCTCGGCCTCGCGTGCCGCGTCGAGCGCGCCGCGCGCCACCGAGCGGCGAAAATGGCTGCGATCGACCACTGCGAGAAGCCGTTCGGCCTCGGCCGGATCGGTTGCCAGATCGGCCTGCGCGTCGGCCATAGCCGCGTCCGCGACTTCGGCGGCGGCATCGGCCTCTGCGCGCTCGCGTTCGGCCGCGGCAGTCGCGGCGCGCGCTTCGGCGAGCGCCACGGCGGCGCTCTGCATCCGCACTTCGCGCAGCCGGACCAGCGCCTTGGCCTGGCGCCGCTGATCGCCGCCGCGCATCAGCCGGCGACTCCGCGCAGCAGCATCAGCGAGGTCTGGAAGTCCTCGGCGTGGTTCGCGTCCTGCCGCAGCAGCGTATCGATCTCGGGCTTGGCGGCGATCGCCCGGTCGGCGAGCGGATCGGCGCCGGCGCGATACTCGCCGACCTGGACGAGAAACTCGATCTCGGCATGCTTGGCGAGCAAGGCGCGTACGCGCGTCGCCGCCTCGCGATGCGCCGGCTCGGCGAGCCGCGGGAACAGACGACTGAGGCTGCCGAGCACGTCGATCGCCGGATAATGCCCCGCCGCGCCGAGCTTGCGCGACAGGATCACGTGCCCGTCGAGGATCGAGCGGACCTCCTCGCCGATCGGATCGTCGCCCTCCTCATCCTCGAGCAGGACGGTGTAGATGCCGGTGATCGATCCGACCGAATCGTTACCGGCGCGTTCGAACAGGCGCGGCAGTTCGGCGAAGACCGAGGGCGGGAAGCCGCGGCGCACCGGCGGCTCGCCCGCGGCCAGCCCGATTTCGCGCAATGCCCGAGCGAAGCGCGTCACCGAATCCATCAGCAGCAGGACGTTGCGGCCCTCGCTGCGAAAGCCCTCGGCGACGGCGGTGGCGTGATGCGCCGCGCGCACCCGCTCCATCGCCGCGCGGTCGGACGTGGCGCAGACGATCACCGAGCGTGCAAGCCCGTCCTCGCCGAGCGCATCCTCGATGAACTCGCGGACTTCGCGGCCGCGCTCGCCGATCAGTGCGATGACGATGACATCGGCCTGCGCGAAGCGCGCGAGCATGCCGAGCAGGGTCGACTTGCCCCCGCCCGCCGCCGCGAACACGCCGAGGCGCTGCCCCTGGCCGAGGGTGAGCAGCGTATCGATCGCGCGCACCCCGGTCTGCAGCGGCGCGTGGATCAATCCGCGCTCCATCGGCTGCGGCGCCGGCGCATGGAGCGGCCGGCGCTGGAGATCGGCCGGAAGGTCGCCCTTGCCGTCGATCGGCCGCCCGCGCCCGTCGAGGACGCGGCCGAGCAGCCCCTCGCCCCAAGGCACCGATTCCTCGCCGCTGCGCACGATCACTTCGGCGTCCACCGACAGCCCGCGCACATCGGCGAGCGGGGTGAGGATCGTCGCCTGTCCGGCGATGCCGACGACCTCGACCGGAACGACACGACCGGTCGACGGCTCGATCACTTCGCAGGCATCGCCGATCCGCGGCGCGATGCCGGTCACCTTGAGCGTCGTGCCGAGCACTTCGATCAGCCGCCCCCGCCGTTCGACGGTCGGGCTGCGCTGGAGACCGGCCAGCAGCTGGTCGACGGTGCTGGCAGGCCCTTCAGCCATCGAGCGTCTCGCCCCACATCCGCTCGATCTGCGCGAGCTGGGTCTCGAGGCCGGCATGGGTGCGCCCGAGCGCGGTCTCGATCACGCAATCCTGGCCTTCGAGCGCAGGATCGGCCTCGACGCTCAAGCCCGCCCGCCCCTCGAGGCGTGCGCGCGTGGCGTCGACCGCGGCCGGCGCGACGCGGACCACCGCAACGGTATCGGGCGCGACCTGCGCCGCCGCGCGTTCGGCCAGTCCAGCTACCAGCGCGCCCTGATCGAGTTCGCCGGCGATCCGCCGCACGACCTCCAGCGCGAGCCGCGCAATGTCCTTCTGCCGTTTGCGCTGGAGCTCGCCGTCGCGGAGCGCGATGCGGAATAGTTCGGCCTGGCGTTCGTTCTCGGCCGCCGCGAGGCCCTCCTGGCGTCCGCTGGCGAAGCCTTCGGCACGCGCCGCTTCGCCTGCGGCCTGGATCGTCGCCTCGGCGTCGTGACGCAGCTCACCGGCGGCGGCGAGCAACGCGAGGGCGTCCTGCACCCTTCCGACATCGGCCGCGGGCACCAGCGGATCGTCGGCAAGCGCGGTGGCGAGGCGGTCGGCGTGGAGGACGAGGAAGCTCATGCGCGCGCCGCCTCGACCGCAGCCGCGACAAAAGCGTCGAGTGCTTCGTGGGGGCAGGAAAGCGCCAGATAGTCACCGCGCACCGGCAGATAGGCGCGCAAGGGCGCCGGCAACTGTTCGCGCAACAGCGAGAAGCCATAGGTCTCGAGCTCGGCGGGTTCGATCCGGCGCCCCGAAGCGGCGGGCATCGCCGGGATGGTCTCGATTGCCCAGTCGAGCAGATCCTCGCCAGCCACCTCAGCGAGGCCGCCGAGCCAGGCACCGTCGATCGATCCGGTCAATGCCTCCCCCATCCACAACAAGGCGACGCGCTGGGCAAGCTTTTGCTGCGCAGCTGCGGGGAGCCGCAGCCAGACCGGTACGCTCGGCAGATCGGTCAAACACGCCGCCGGGTCGTCGCGCCCGTTCAGCTGCTTGAGCAGCAAGGCGGCGCGGCGATCGCCGGGACCGCCCTCGACCGCGACGAGATCGTTGCCGATCGCCGCCAGCGTCGCGCGATGCTCGGCCGCCCTCATACGCTGCCCTCGCGCCGGGCCACTGCCGAGCGTCGCTGCTGCCAGCGCCGCAGGCCGGGATAGCCGAGCGCCGCGACGAGCAGCAGCAATCCCGCGATCGCAATCGCGATCAGATTGCCGTTGAACGCGCTCTCGCCGCCCTTGGCCGCCACCGTCGGCAGCGGCTGGGCGGGGAAGGTCTCGACCGAGACATTCTCGTATTTTAGGCCCTGCACCGAATTGACGATCAGCGCCTTCACCTTGCCGATCTGCGTCTCGATATTGGTGCCGGGCCGGTATTTGATGAACACCGATGCCGATGCGGGCTGGCCCGTTTCGGCGAGCGGCTGGTTGTCGGGCAGCACGAGATGGACGCGCGCCTGCACCACGCCGTCGATCTCCGAGATGGTGTGCGAAAGCTCCTGGCTCATGCCATAGACCAGTCGTGCCTTCTCCTCGGTGGGCGAGGAGACCAGCCCCTCGCGCTTGAACACCGTGCCCAGCGAGGCGAATTCCTCGCGGGGATAGCCCTGGCTGTGGAGCACCTCGACGGCGCGACCGAAATCGCCCTTCTCGGTGAGCAGGGTCCAGCCTTCCTCGCCCTTCTGCTGCTTGGTCGCGCCGATCCCGGCGCTCTGCAGCACCGCGATCATCTCGTTCGCCTGCGTCTCGGTGAGCTTCGAATACAGCTCCTCCTGGCCGCAGGCGGCGAGCAGCAGGCACAAGGCGATCATGGCCGGCCGCGCGCGTCTGGCAATCGGACCCATCTCAGCGCTCCGTCCGCGAACCAGGCACCACAGACCTCACGACTGCTGCCGGAACAGTTGCTGGATGCCGTCCGACGTGCGGTTGGCGATGTTCGAGGTCAGCTGGCAGTGGAACATGAACTCGTGGCATTTCATCGTGAGGTCCACGACTTCGCCCGGGGTCATTTCCGAGCCGCTGGCCTGCGCCGCCTTGGCATATTCGGACACGCTCTTGGCTTCACCGTTGACGCGCTCGATCTGCGAGAACATCGCCTGCATCGCCGGCCCGAGCGCCTCGGGGCCGCCGACGCCGGAGCCTGCCGCCGAGAGCGAACCCTGGAAGCTGGTGACGTCGGAGACCGACGCATTCGGCCCCGCCTGCATATATTGGGGCGGCATCGGGGCAGAGGCGGCGCTGGCGGCCGCCCCCGCAATGGCTTCGATCGACATGATCGCCTCCCTTTAGTTCTTGCGGGCCATCGTCTCGAGCGCCTTGCCGACGCTGTCGATCGAGCTCGACGAGCTGTTCGCCATGAACGACATGCGCATCGTCTCGGCAGTCAACTTGGTGATCTGCGAGGGATTGTCGGTGCCGCCATTGCCGAGCGCATCGGACATCGACTCGATCGTGCTTGCCTGCTTGTCGAGCGTCTGGCCCCAGGAATCTGCCAATGCCTCGAACCAGGTACCGGGCGCCGAGCCCTTGGTCATCCGGTTGTTGGTCATCGGCGTCAGCGCCATGTTGGTGAGGCCGGTGGTGATGGTATTCGACATGATCTTACTCCTCTCACACTCTAAATGATCAGAACTTCAATTGTGTTTCACGGCCGTTCTTCTCGAAGAAGACCGTGTCTCCCTGAATTGTTATCAGTCGATGCCCGCTCGGCATGATCGCGCCGGGGAAATAACGCGCGCCGTCGACGGTCTGGATATAAGCCGGGTCGCCCGCGACGACGGTCGATACTTTCTTGGTGGCATCGGAGACGGTGCGGATGGGCGAATCGTCCTTGGGCGGAAGATCGTCGCGGAAGACGAGCCGGCCGAGCTGCTTGACGTCGGTCCGGATCGCCTGGGCGAGCTTGCCGCGCTCCTCGTCGGTCATCCGCGTGACGCGAAGCTCGACGCCGGTACGCGAGATCGGCCGTCCCATCGCCTGCAGCCCGTGGATGCGCGCCACCTCGACCGCGGCCTGAGCCAGCTCGGTGCTGGTCTGGACATTGACCGTCGCGTCGATCCCGTGATCGCGCAGCGCCTCCTGCGCCTTCATCCGCTCGGCATCGTTGGCCACGACGCCGCTGACGATCACGCCGCCGGTGGCAGAGTCGTTGGCAGTGGTCAGCGGCGACAGTCCGACGGTATCGAGGACATGGTCGGCGCGGGCGGCGTGATCGCCGCGAAGGCCGAGCGCGTCCATCGTCGGCACCGCGAGCGCCGCGCCCGCCACCAGCGTGGCGATCGCGCCGACCGCGATCGCGCGCTTGCGCGTGACCCAGCTGCCGACCTGTTCGCCCGCCTTGCCGAGCAAGGCGATCGCCTCGTCCTGCGGCGAGGGCGGCGGCAGCGACGGCGTCGGGGTGCTGCCGGCGATGTCGCTCGCCTCGGTCCAGCGCGCGCTTTCCGGGTCGCCCCAGGCCAGCGCGACGCCGCCGATCGAGAACGGAACATAGGCCGGGAGGATCGCCGTCTGCCCCTCGCCGATATGCGAGCCGAGCAAGAGCGCCTCCCCGGTCAGCACCGTGATCTGCGCGCCGACTTCGCCGTCGACCTGCAGGTCGACCGCAATGCCCTTCGTCGCAGGATCGCGGATGACGACATCCTGCCAGAACTGATGGCCGATCGACACGGTTCCGCTCGTCGGCAATTGCTTCTCGGTGCCGGCAAGCCGGCCGTTGAGCACGCGTAGAACGGAAATCGCGGTCATTGCGTCGGGGCTCCGCTGGCCGGAACGGGGATCTTCGCCGGCGGCTGGTTGGCGGCGGGCACCGGCGCGCCCGGCGCCATCGCCGTCGCGCGCGACGCGAGCGGAACGAGCCGCGGCGTGATCAGGAACAGCCGCTCGGTATGGCCGCGCTGCTTGGTGCGGAACTTGAACAATTCGCCGAGCAGCGGGATGTCGCCGAGCAGCGGCACCTTGGTCTCGTCGTTGCTGTCGGCGTCGATCGTCATGCCGCCGAGCAGCAGGCTCTCGCCGTCGAGCACCATGCCCTGCGTCGCAACGCTCGCGCGGTCGACGATCGGAATGTTCTCCACCGCCGAGTTCGGGCTGATGCTGCCATCCTCGATGTTGACCAGCACGCGGATGCGGGTCTGGTCGTGGTCGCGGAAGACGTGCGGATTGACGCGCATGATCGTGCCGGCGGTCACGTTGAACAGGTCGACTTCCTCGCGGCCGGCGACGCGGACGTAGAAGGTGCGCGTGCGGTCGAACACCGCCTCGACGTTCGACAGGGTCATGATCTGCGGACGCGAGACGATCCGCGCCGCGCCCTTGTTCTCGAGTGCGGTGACTCGGCCGAGAAACTCGCGCTGGCTGCCGATGATCGTCGAGATCGTGCCGCCCTGGCCCGAAGGCGTGATGTTGGTGACGTTGTCGCGGCGGTTGGTGCCTGGAATCGGCAGCAGCCGGGTATCGTCGCTGGTGCCGTTGCCGAACAGCGCGCCGAAGCCGCCGCTGCCGAAGCGCCAGTTGATGCCGAGCTTCTGGAGCCGGTCGACATTGATGTCGATGATCGTCGCCTCGATCTCGACGATCTGCGGCTCGACGTCGAGCGCGCGGATCAGCGAGTCGTATGCCGCCATCCGCTCGGGCACGTCGCGGACGACGACGGCGTTGAGATAAGCGCTCGGCTCGATGCGGACGACGTCCTGGGTCAGCGGTGCGGCGAGCCCCATGCCGTCACCGCCCCCGAGCACGTCGGTCGCGGCATAGGCACTGGACTGCGAATTGTCGGGCGCGACCGAGTCGAGCCCCTGGCCCTTGAGCCGCGGCTGGCTCTGCCGGACCAGGCGCGCGCCGAGCGACGGGGTGACGGCGCTGCCGCCGGGCTTCTGGTCGAGCACGAGATTCTGCAGGATCGAGGCAAGGCCGGGAACGCGCGTCTCGCGGCCGCCCGCGGTCACCACGGTGTCCTCGGCGCGGGCATAGCGCAGGTAGAAGACGCGGAACTCGACCGGCTGGCTCGCGGGGACCCGGGGCGCGTCGTAATAACCGCCGCCGCGCCCGCCGCCGCCGGGCGCGCTACCCGGTGCCGCGGGGGCACCGTCGGCGAGGCCCTCGCCGCGCGCCATGCCGGTGACCTGCTCGATGAAGCGCGGGGTGCCGCTGACGACGAGTCCGTCGGTGGTGACGCGCAGAAGGTTGCGGCGATCGGGCAGGCGCTGCGCACGCGCCTGGCGCGCGACCCGCTCGGCGCCGGCACGGCCGAGCTGCAGCGTCTGCACGCCGAGCTCGTTGGGCGCGTACACATAAACCGCCGCGCCGTCATAATAGGATACCAGGTTGAAGGCCTTGGCGATGTCGCCGTAGATCTTCTCGACGCTGCCCTGAAACACGCCGTTGACCGTTCCGGTCAGCTTGGCGCTGGGCACCACCGGCCGCCCGACCTTCCCGAACAGATCGCGCAGGAACGCCGCGATCGGCTGGTCGCGCGCGACGATCGAGATCTGGTTGCTGGCCGGCGCCGGTGGGGTCTGCGCGTGCGCCGCGTACGGCACGGGCAGCGCCGCCGCAAAGGCGACGAACAGCATCGACGGGTTCTTATACAGCTTCAAACAGCCCTCCGTTGTTATTCGGCCGCGAGCGCGGCAGGCGAGTCTTCGGCCAAAGCCCCTGGCGGAAGACCGATCTGGCCGACCATTTCGACAGGCGTGGTCGGCGAGAGTTCGTTGAAGGCGAGCACCGGCAGCTCGAAAAGATCGGGTTCGATGAGCTTGCGGACCGAACGGCGCACCTCGAACGAGGTCACCAGCGCGTTGGCGCCGGTCTCCGCAGCGGTACGGCCGATCGTCGCTACCAGCTCGCGCGCGACCTCGGGCTTGACCGCCAGCCGCTCGACTCCGTCCACCAGGCGCGTCGCCTCGCGGATCAAGGTCTCGAGCTCGGGGGTCACCACGAGTGCACGAATGCCAGCGCCCTGCGCGACCGAATCGAGCAGATAGCGCTTGAGCGCGATGCGCGTGAGATCCGCAATCCGCGCGATCTCGCGTTCCTGGTTCGCCGCTTCGGTGAGCCCTTCGAGCACGTCGCGCATGTTGCGCAGCGGCACTTCCTCTTCGGCGAGCCGGCGCAGCACTTCGGCGATCCGCGAGGCCGGGACGGCGCGCACCGCCTCCTTGACCACTTCGGGATATTCGTCGCCGACGCGATTGAGCAGACCGACGGCTTCCTGCACGCCGAGGAAGCGCGGGAAATTGCGGCGGATCAGCCCTTCGACGGCGGCGACCACGGTCTCGGCATCGCTGCCCTCGCCTGCCCCGACCGAAAGTTCGAAGGCGAGCAGGCGCCACGCCTGCGGCCCGTCGGGCGCGAGGAAATGGATCGCCAGCCGGGGCAGCGGCACCCCGCTGCGATATTGCAGCCGCTCGAGCATCGCGACGAGCTTTGCCGAAAGCGCGGTCTCCTCCTCGATCGAAGGCTGCGGGCCCGAGAGCTGGAGGAGCAAAGGCACGACGGCCTTGGGCGCCTCGGGCTGGGCGAGCAAGGTCACCGGCCGCGGCGCCTCGCGCCCGCCGCTGAGCAATTTGCGCATCGGGCCCGAGTGGCGGACGATGTGCGGCTTGAGCCGCGGATGCATCGCCGCCCCCGAGAACATCGACACGAAGCCGAGCACGATGAACACCGCGGCCGGGAAGCCCGGGATCAGCGCCATCAGGAAGGCTATGCCGCCGACCGCGAGCAGCACCCGCGGATTGGCGACCAATTGGCGATGCATCGCCTGGCCGAGATTGGTGTCGGTCTCTTCGTCGGTCGAGCGCGTGACCATCAGGCCCGCGGCCATCGCGCCGAGCAGCGCCGGGATCTGCGCGACCAGACCCTCGCCGATCGTCAGGATCGAATATTTGGAGGTGGCGGCGCCGATCTCCATGCCCTGCTGCATCACGCCGATGGCGAGGCCGCCGATCAGGTTGACGATGACGATCACGACCGAGGCGATCGCGTCGCCCTTCACGAACTTCATCGCGCCGTCGAGGCTGCCGTGGAGCTTGCTCTCGAGCTCGAGCGTGCGGCGGCGGCGGCGCGCCTCGTCCTTGTCGATCAGCCCCGAGCGCAGGTCGCTGTCGATCGACAGCTGCTTGCCCGGCATCGAATCGAGGCTGAACCGCGCGGCGACCTCGGCGACGCGCTCGGCGCCCTTGGCGATGACGATGAACTGGACGATCGTGATGATCAGAAACACGACGAGCCCGACGACGATGTTGCCGCCGGCCACCATCGTGCCGAAGGTCTGGATGATGTGCCCGGCATGCCCCTCGACCAGGATCATCCGCGTCGTCGCGATCGACAGCGCCAGCCGGAACAGCGTCGAGACCAGCAGGATCGACGGGAAGGACGAGAAATCGAGCGGCCCGCGAATGTAGAGCGTGGTCAGCAGCAGCATCACCCCGAAGGTGATGTTGACGCCCACCAGCATGTCGATGATCAGCGTCGGCAGCGGCAGGATCATCAGCCCGACGATCGCGACCACGCCCGCGACCAGGAACAGGTCCGCGATGCGCGCCGCTAGCGGCAGCGGCTTGGCTGCATTGCTGCTGGCAAGATAGCGTTCGACGCTCATGGCCGCCTCAGCGCGCCCGTCCGCCCTGCGCAGCCTGATAGCGGCCGACGACCTTCTTCACATAGGCCTGGGTCTCGCGGTAGCGCGGCACGCGGCGGCCGGCCTTGATCACGGCGCCGGGCCCGGCATTGTACGCCGCGACGACGAGCGGCACGTTGTTGCCGAGCTGGCCCTGCAGCTGCTTGAGGTAGCGCGCGCCGGTGTGCATCGCGAGCACCGGATCGTCGAGCAGCGCGCTGGGATTGCGCACGCCGAGCCCGCGCGCCGTCGCCGGCATCACCTGCATCAGGCCGAGCGCACCCTTGTTCGACACCGCGCGCTGGCGGCCCGCCGATTCGGCGTTGACCATCGAGGCGAGCAGATGCGGATTGATCCGATAGCGATAGGCGACCGACGCGATCAGCGCATCGTTGCCGCCCGTGCCGCCGCGTGCCCGCACCGCGCGGGTCGCCAGAGCGAGCCGCTTCTGGAAGCCTGGCATGCTCACGCTGACCGAGCTGCGATCGGGCAGCACCACCGGATCGGCTTGGACGCGCGGCGCAGCAGGCGCGGCCTGCGGCCCGCAGAAGCGCAGCGCCTCGACATAGCGCGAGCCGATCGCCGCAGCGTCGCAATTGCCCGCCTGCGCGGGGATTGCCGCGATGGCGGCACCGCCGACGGCTGCCAGCTTCCATGCGAAGCGGAGCGACGGGACAGAGCTTGAAAAGCGCATACACGATCTCCCTGCAAGCCCGGGGTGGGCCATGCTGACGATCGTTTGATTCGCATTTGGGTCCTGCGATCCGGAATCTCATCCGGCCAATAAAAGTTAGCGCGATCGGACGCTACGTAACAGCCCTTAGTTGAGTCGGGTCATCGCGGTTTTTGACCACCCCGTCCCGGCCAAACCGCAGCTCGTCGCTTGACCGGATACCGTGTCGAATCCGAAACGATCCGCGGGCAGCCTTATTGATTTAAGTGATTCATCGTGGTTAAATTACCAAATTACTTCGCTTTAGTGACGATTTCGTACAAAGCGCGCGAGTTGACCTTTGCGACGCGTTTTGGGAAAATAACGGCGTTTGGTACGCAACAGGGTCCTGCGCTCCAACCTTGAAGTTCAGGTGCTGCCTCGTCTGGGGCGGTCGACGAACGCATCCGGCGCTCTCCTCTCGTCCGTCGTTCGGGCGAGGCACGAGTAAGGCTGGAGGCGGCGATTGGCCGAGAAAAACGACGGCGGCGACAAGACCGAAAAGCCGACACCGAAGCGGCTCGCCGACGCGCGCAAGAAGGGCGACGTCGCGAAGTCGAAGGACATCACCGCGACCGCCACTTTGTTCGTGTGGATGCTCGTGCTGATGTTCGGCGCGGGCTATGCCGGCAAGCAGGTCATCGGATTGTTCGACGACGGCTTCAAGCTGATCGGCGGGAACGTGCCGTTCCACACCGCGCTGTCGCAACTCGGCTGGAGCGCGCTCTGGGCGCTGCTCGGCATCACCGCGGTCGCATTGCTTCCCGCCGCGATCACCGGCGTGATGTCCGAATTCCTCCAGGCCGGCGGCGTTTTCACCACCGAGAAGATGAAGCCCGGGCTCGACAAGCTCAACCCGGTCCAGGGCTTCAAGAAGATGTTCAGCATCGACAACCTCGTCGAGCTGGCCAAGACGATTGGCAAGGCGGCGCTGATCGTGTTCGTGATCTGGCTGGTGCTGCGCGGATCGCTCGCCGAGATCATCGAGCGTACCGGACCGGTGCTGCTGCCCGTCGCCGACACCGACGGCCGCTCTGCCGCCGCCTCGGTGCTGCTCTATACCGGCGCGCTGGTGCGCACCGCCATGCTCTGGACCTTCGGCGTGTTCCTGCTCGTCGCGGTGCTCGACATGGCATGGCAGAAGCACAGCTACACCAAGAAGTTGCGGATGAGCATGCGCGACATCCGCGAGGAATCGAAGGAAAACGAGGGCAACCCCCTCATCAAGTCGAGCCGTCGACAGCTGCACGAGGAATGGGCCAGTCAGAACGCCGTCGGCGCGACGCGCGACGCCAATGTCCTCGTCGTCAATCCGACGCACATCGCCATCGCGATCGCCTATGACCAGGAGAGCTGCCCGGTCCCGATGATGACCGCGAAGGGCGAGGGCCCGCTCGCCGCCGCGATGCGCGAGGCCGCGGAGGAAGCGGGGATCCCGATCATCCGCCACGTCCAGGTAGCGCGCAAGCTCTACGAGGACGGCGCGCCCGACGAACTGATCCCGCGCGACATGTTCGACGCGATCGCCCAGATCATCCTGTGGGCGAAGCGCGTCCGCGACGGCCAGACCGCGCCGGACCTCACCGAACCCGACCTGATTCAAACGAACTGATGAGGCCCAATTGATGGATTCGACGATCGGCGCTGCGCTTTCCGGACTGCTTGGGACGATCATCGCGCTCGCGGTGGTGCTCGGGCTGGCCTGGGTCAGCCTGCGCGCACTGCGGCGCTGGCAGGACCGCGGACTCGGCGGCCGCGATGGCGCCGCCGAGCGCCAGATCCGCTTCGTCCGCGCGCTCCCGGTGGGCCAGCGTGAAAGGTTGGTGCTGGTCGAGGCCGAGGGCGAGCTGATGCTCGTGGGCGTCACACCCGGCTCGATCTCGCTGATCCGCAACTGGGGCAGCGGCGCCGCGGTCGATGTTGCCGAAACCGAAATCCTGCGAACGGAGACGATCCAGTGAATGCGCGTCCGCAACAGCTCCGCACCAATCTGCGCGCGATCGACGAGCACCGCGCGCAATTGCAGACGACGCTGATTGGCGCGCTCAACCGGCGCCTGATCGACGACCTGCAGACCAGCGTGCGGATGGCCACCGAGCGCGACCGGCGCGCCGCGGTCGCCTGGATCCAGTTCCGCAGCGGCGACCATCTCGTCCAGATCGCACCTTTGCTCGTCGACGGCGCGCTCGCCCGCGTCTCGGGCGCGCAGGGCAGCGTCGATGCTGCTGCCGCCGCCGCAACGCTCGGGCGGATCGAGCCGCTGGTCGGGGCACTCGAGCTGGTGCTCGGCTGCGAGCTCCAGCCGGCGGGGCTGCACAAGAGCTATGCCGGCGATCCCGTGCTGCTGCGCCTCGACGCGACCACGGCGAACGGCGTCATCCAGCACCGCCTGCTGCTGGCGATCCCGCCCGACATGGCGGTCGAGCCGCTTGCCGAGATCGCGCTCGCCGCGACCGCCATCGGCGGGCTCAGGCTGCGCTGGACCGCGCGTTTCGACGGTCCCGCGGTGCGCGCCGCCAGTATTGCTGCAATCACGCGTGGCGCTCTGCTGCTTTTGGGAACCGGGGCGCCGGTCGCGAAGTTGTCATTGCCGGGCCGCAACGATGCGCCACGCGCACGAGTCGCGTTCAACGAGGGGGTGCTCGTTTTGCAGGATGATGCCGTAAAGGACGGACCACAGGAGCCCTTCGCGCCCGTTGCCACGGGCGATGCGGGATGGAGCGACGTCCGGCTGCCCACCGTGATCGAGATCATCGGCTCGGGAATGACCGCGGCCGAGCTGGCGACGCTCGGCAAGGGCAGCGTGCTTCCCCTGCCCGCTGCGACCGGGACCCTGCCGGTGCGCGTCATCGCCGGCGAGCAATGCGTGGCCGAGGGCGAGCTCGTCGCGGTCGGCGACGGCTATGGCGTGCTGATCACCGGGGTTTCCGCCGACGGGGAGGAATAATGGAACTCTCGAGCTTTACGCCCGGCTCGGCGCTGATCGTCGTCGTCGCGCTGGCGCTGGCGCCGTTCGTCGCGGTGATGGTCACGTCGTTCACCAAGATCGTCGTCACGTTGAGCCTGCTGCGCAACGCGCTCGGGCTGCAGCAGGTGCCGCCCAACATCGTCCTCAACGGCCTGTCGCTGATCCTGACAATCTACGTCATGTACCCGGTCGGCCAGCAGATGCAGGACGCGATCGCGGCGCGGCAGATCGAAGGCAGCATGATGCAGTCGACCGCTTCGATTTCGACCGCGATCGACGTCGGCAAGGAGCCGCTGCGCGAATTCCTGATCAAGCACAGCGATCCCAATGAGCGCGCCTTCTTCCTGCGCACCGCGCAGCGCGTCGGCAATCCCGAGCATGCCAAGGAGATGACCGATCGCGACCTGATCATCATCATCCCGGCCTTCGTCGTGAAAGAACTGAGCCTGGCCTTCCAGATCGGCTTCCTGATATTCCTTCCCTTCCTCGTCATCGACCTGGTCATCTCGAACATATTGCTCGCGATGGGGATGATGATGCTGTCCCCGACGACGATATCCCTGCCGTTCAAGCTGTTGCTGTTCGTGCTGGTCGACGGCTGGGTAAAGCTCAGCCACGGGCTGGTGCTGTCCTATGTCTGAGGAGGCAGCCGCATGAACGGCGACTTCATCGGCCTCACCAATGACGCGCTCTGGCTCGTGCTGATCCTGTCGGCGCCGCCGATCATCGTCGCGTCGGTGGCGGGCCTGCTGGTGGCGATCGTCCAGGCGGCGACGCAGATCCAGGAACAGACGCTGCAATATACCGCGAAGTTCTTCGCAATCGTGCTAACCTTGTTCGTGACCGCGTCGCTGATCGGGGCGTCGCTCTATCGCTACAGCGATCGCATCTTCAGCGAATTCCCGGCGATGATCCGGCGGTGACCGGCTGGAGCGATCCCATGCTCCTGCTCGGCGTCGCGTCTGCGCGGATCGCCGTGGCGTTCATGCTGATGCCGATCTTCTCGCCCGACCTTATCCCGGCAATGGTGCGCAACTCGATCCTCGTCTCGCTCGGGATAATCTCGCTGACGCTCCAGCCGACGCTCGACGTCTCGATGCTCGGCCCTGGCGAGTGGGTCGCGATGTTCGCCAAGGAAGTGTTCGTCGGGCTGGTGATCGGCTTCTTCTTCGGTTCGGTGCTATGGGCGCTCGAGGCCGCGGGGCAGATCATCGATACCAAGGTCGGCGCGACGATGGCACAGATCGTCGACCCGCTGTCGGGCCACCAGACCTCGCTCAATGGCGCGTTCCTGGGGCGGCTCGCGGGGATCGTGTTCATCTTCTCGGGCGGGCTTTCGCTGCTCGTCCACGTGCTGATGGAAAGCTACGCATTGTGGCCGGTGGCGGCGCCGATGCCGACGCTAGATGCGCGCGGGCTCGGATTGTTCGAGGCCGAATTCGGCCGGATGATGGTGCTCGCCACCTTGTTCGCCGCGCCCGTGCTGACCGTGCTGTTCCTGATCGACCTCGGCCTGGGGCTGATCAATCGCTTCGCGCAGCAGCTCAACGTGTTCACCTTGTCGATGTCGATCAAGGCCTTCGCCGCCACCTCGATCATCCTGCTGCTGCTCGGCTCGTTCATCGAGGCGATCACCCGCGACATCCTCAGCCGGCCCGAGGTGATCCTGAACATCCTGCGCGGTCTGACGCATTGACGCTCATGGCCCCCGCCCCTGCCCCGATGACCGAGGATGAACGCCTCGCCGCAATCGCGGAGTTGCTGCGCAAGGCGGATGCGATGCCCGGAGCACCCGAGCGTGTCGCCCTGGGCGAGCACATGATCGAGGCGGCGCGCGTTCCCAAGCGCCACCGCGAGGCGCTGTTGCGGCTCACCCCGACCGAGATCACCTGCATCCGCTTTCTCGGCTGGGGCCGCTCGAACGGCGACATCGCCACGCTGTTGCTGATGGCGGAAAACACCGTGCGCGTGCATCTGTCGAACGTCGCGCGCAAGTTGGAGCTCGACGGGATGCGCGAGCTCGCGGCGCTGGCGGGACTTCTTTTCTACCCGGCGGACTGACCGCGTTCTCGTCTCTGGCGATCGGTAGCATCCCGACCGAGTGATCGATCGATCTCCGCCGCGCTCCTGAATACCTGTGGCTAAGGTTGTCGCTGCCGAGCGAATTTCGCGCATCTTGCGGCGAGCAACTGCACTTCCGGGTTCAGGGCGCCGTACCGGCGGCGATAAAGGGCTAATTCAGGACCACAAATATTGGCCATTCGCGCATCGCTGACAGGCGCCCGGTTCCCTTTCCGCGCGTTTCCGGCCGCGATGCGATTGGAATGCGCCCGCATCGTCGTACTCAAGACAGCGCCTTGACCCACCGACGCGGGATCCACCTGCGCCATCGCTCGCGTGGCGTCCATGCTTATGAGCGCCACCGACGCAATCATGATCAGATAACGTGTCATCAGTACATCCATTCATTCGCAGACCGGTCCAACCATCGTACTGCTGACCTCAGTCCGCCTAGTACCCCGACCGCCGCGCTCGCATTCCGCAAATCGCGACGTCTGCAATCAACACTCGGCCTGCCGATACAAATGCCTCAGGAGGAGTGACACGGCGCCTTGTCGCGGCGGCTGCGGCGAGCGATTGCTCCCCATCAGCTTAGTCCCTCCGGCCCGAGCCGCATGCTGCCAACGTCGAAGCCAAATGCGGCGCGCGCGCCCTTCGCGATCGCCGCCTTGACAGCGGGCATCGCTGAGGGCTGCTTCTGCGCCGCCTGCACGGCCTGGTTCACAAGCGCCGCCTGAACCATCATCGACTCGGCGATTTCCTGCTTCAGCGCGTCGCTGGCTCCGGCGAAATTGGTGCTGGCGTTGATCGCACGCGCCAGTTGTGCGCTCACGGCCTTGAACTCGGCCGGCTCGCCATCTGTCGACCCGCGCACGCCATAATAAGCGGTGATCAGATAGATCGCCATGGCATCGGCGACGTTGTTGGGGTCGAGCCCAACCGGGCGCATCAAGTCGCCTATCTGGGCGATGGGATCGCTGCGCGCGAAGGAACGCTCGATGTCGGCGGCGCTGGTCGGATCGACACGCCGGAGCCGGGCGACGAATTACGCCAGGTTCCGCTTCCGAACCGCCATGTCGGGGCTGTACCGGATCGCCGCTCGATTGATCGCGGCGTTCGGGCAATCGAGCGAAACACCGGCAGACTGCTCGCCCGGGCGCTCTCCGATTGCGAATCGCCACCTTGCGAGAGGGTGTTGGTGAGCATCCCCATGTTGAAGACGCCCTGCGCTGACGCGCGGGGACCGAGGTCACAGCCAGCGCGACGAACGCTGCGAGCCTGGTCGAGCGCCGCGGTCTCCTTGTCGAAACCGCGGCGTGCATGAATCAGTACCCGCCCTGACGGCACAACCGCGCCAGCCGCACGACGCGCCGGTCGTTCGAACCATAGCGTGCGCGCACGCGAGGCAATTCATTGGCGCAGATCGCCGCCGCTTCCCGCGTCGAAGTGTGGCCCTGCGTCCTGCCACGGCTCTTCGCGCGCGCGTTGATGGCGGAGTGCATCACGGTCGGCAGACTATAGGCAGAGGGGTCGACGTTGCCGGTATAGTCCTGCGCCTGTGCCGATCCTGCCACCAGCATGGCGGCGGTCGCCGCGAGTATCGTCCTGATCATTCTCTTGGCTCCTCTTCACATAGCCGAATGGGGCACATTGAAACCAATGTGCCCCACCGACTGAATACGCTCTGAACGCCGTAGTTACTGACGCGAAGCGCTCTTGCCCATCGCTTCGCCGATCGTCTTCAGTGCGTTGGTCGTGGCGTTCATCAGCATGTTGAACTCCTGCGACACGACAGTGAAGTCGGTCGAAGTGCTCGGGTCTTCCTTGTTGACCTTGCCCGCCTTGTCTTCCATCTCGTGGGCGAGATCGTCGAGCTTCTTGCCGAGGACTTCGGCCATGGCGCGGAGCCAGCTGTTGCCGCCCTTGCCGCTCTTGGCCTCCTTGACCTCGTCGCTCTGCGAAAGATTGTTCAGGACATCGCGGATGTCGCTGTCGGCCTTGCGCTGCGCGTCGCCGGTCTCGGCGGGGCTGGCGCCGAACTGGTTGGCGGCCTCGCTGATCGAATCTTCGGTGCTGACGCCGCCGCGCACGCCGTGGCCGCCCGCCGCGCTGTCGAAGGCGTCATGCGCCAGGTCGATCGCCGACTGGGGCAGGCCCATCTGCTGGCCAAGCTGCTGAAGCAGCTGATGCGCCATCGACGAGAAGATCTGCGTCGCGAGCTGCGCGACGATGCCGCCGACCGGGCCGAGCGCGGTGGTGGCGAGAAGCGAAACCGGGTTGAAGCCGTTAAGTCCGAACATCGTGGTTCTCCATCCTTAATCTGCTGCCCTCGAACCGGGGCCCGTGGGACGGCGGCAAGGGGTGTGCCGTCAACGACCTTCTGCCCGATCGGATGCGCGGGCGCTCTCACCGATCCGATTAGTACGGCTAGTCAAAACGCTTAGGGAGGGATTCGGCTGCGGATCCGGACCGCCCGTGCCGGCCACGCGTTTAGTCGATGCGACTATAGCCGTTCGCCCCCGCATGACCTATCTCGGGCGCGCACATAGGAGAGTAAGGCAATGACCATCGCGATCGGAGTGCACGTGGCAGGCGTCGGTTTCGGCGTGAGCCGGATGTCGAACGCGGAACGTGCCCAGGACGCCGCGGCGCGCGATCTCGACCATGCGGACGAGGCATCGCGCGACCTGCGCCGCGGCACCGAGCAGGCGAGCCCGACCAACGCCGCCGAATCGGGGCCGATCGAGCGATTGCTCGACACCCCCTCGCCGCTCGACCGCCTGTCGCGCTGACCGCGCCGCCGATGCGCCGTTCGCTTTCGCTCGCCGTCGCGCTTGCCGCGCTTTCGGCTGCCCAGCCGGCGCGCGCGCAAGAGGGCGTCGACTGGGGCGGGCTGATGGCGGGGATCGCCCATGGCACCGCTATGGACGAGGCCGCGCGGGAATCGGTCACGCCCGCGCGCCGCGGCAGGTCCACGGCCCCCGCACCCACGGCGCGGCTGTCCTACACGCCCTCGCTCGAGCGCAGGCGCGCCAATTTCGCGAAATTCGTTGCGAAGTCCCGCGCCCGCGATCCGCAAAGTGCCGCCTCGCTCGAAAACGACCTGCGCACCGACGTGATCGCGAAGATGGCGCCCGAGTTCGCCCAATATGGATTGCGCATCGACAATGTCGCCGACGCCTATGCGATCTGGTGGCTCAATGCCTGGCTGGCGTCGCGTTCGCGCACCGACACGCCGCCTGTCCGCCAGATTGCCGCCGTACGCAGCCAGGCTGCCGAGGCGATGGCGGCGATCCCCGGCCTCGCCTCTGCCGGCGACGCCAAGAAGCAGGAACTGGCGGAAGCTCATCTGCTCCAGTCGCTGCTGATCGGCGCCAGCCTCGAGCAGGCCAAGAACGATCCCGCGCAGCTGCGGCGCATCGCGGCCGCGGCCCGCGCCGGCGCGCGGCAATCGGGCCTCGATCTCGATGCGATGGACCTCACCGACCAGGGCTTCGTGCCGCGACGCACCGGTGCGGTCGACCCCGCGCGCGTGCCTGCCACCCCTCTCCCCCAGACCGCGGAGAGTGCGAACGCCGCTTTATATGCCGTTGCGGCAGCCGGTGCCGCCGTGCTCGCGGGCGGCCTGTGGCGGACGCGCCGCGCGGAAGACGTCTCGCATGCCAGCTAATCGTTGCGATTATGGCGCCCGACACCCGCAATCGCCACATCTGGCGGAGAAGATTGGGCTAATAGCAGGCACAGCGCCGGCTTTCCCGGTCAACGCCATTTGGACATAGGATCATGACCAGCATCGACCGCATCTCGGGGGCATCGCCCCTCTCCGCCACCGGCCTCGGCGCGTCGAGCGAGGCACGCGGTGCGGCCATCGAGACGATGGGCGAGATCGGCCACCGGGTCCTCGCCTGGGTCGATGCTGCGAGCCGCGGCAATGGCAGCGGCACCCAGGCATGGAGCCAGACTGCCGGCAACGGCAGCGGCTTCACCCCCGATATGGGCGAGCTCGCGCGGCGCGGCGACGCCTACGGCCTGGGCGCGCTGACCAGCGACCTTTCGGCGCGCTTCGGCGGCAGCCCGGCGCAGGAAGGCGAATTGCGCCGCGCGCTCGACGATTTCACCCGCCAGGCGGTCGTCCAGATCGCAGGCCTGTCGGGCGCGAGCGGCGACCAGCAAGTGAGCGGGGTCCGCAGCGCGCTCGACGGTGCCGCCGGTCTCGACGCCCCTTCGGGCCTCGATGGCGTGATCGCGCGTTTCGAGGCCGCGACCGCCGACCTCTCCGCGCAAAATCGCAGCTGAGGCGGAACCTCGCGCGGTTTCGCGCGTGCTAGCGCCGTGCATTCCCGCTCTTGAGAGGTTCCCGATGCCAAGGCCAATGATGCTGCTCGCCGCCCCCTTGTTGCTGACGGCGGGGGCAGCGCATGCCGCCGAGCAGAAGGCGACCGTCATCTCCGCCGGCAGCGAGCAGGCGATCAGGCTCGGCAAGACGGTGATCTCGCGGCCGTTCGGCGCCGAGCTTGTCGATCATCTCTCGGTGGTCGGCAGCTATACCGTCCGCGACGCGCGCCTGCACCTCATCCGCGGCAAGAGCGGCGCGGAATGCCCCGCGCGCTACGCGGTGATCGTGACACGCGCGGGCCAGGAGCCGGTCGTCACCGAATCGTTCGGAACGTGCAGTCCCGCCGCCCGGCCGCAATTGCGCCGCGGCGTGTTCACCGTCGCGATGCCCGCCGCGAACGGCGGCCCGCTGGTCCGATACCTTTACGCGGACGGCCGCATGCATCCTACCGCGGCGGCGATCACCCAGGGCGCCGGAACGATGGCTCCCGCCGCCCCCGCCACGCTTGCCGTCTCGACGTGCAAGCCCGCCAATGCGATCGACCCGTCGGACCAGGCGCGCGCGCTCGACGCGTTCGAGCAGGCTTGGCCAAAAGCCTATCGCCGCACCGGCACGCTCAAGCGCGTCGAGCTGGGTCAGAGCGAGATGCGCCAGGTCGTGACCGACCTCGCCTGCATGTCGAGCTGGCCGATCGGCGAGCGGCGCGTCCCCGAACTGGCGACACCGCTGTTCCGCAGCACGCGGCATCGCACCGCGGCCTTCGCGGCGCTCGAATCGATCGAGCGCGACCCCGATGTCGATGCAAACCTCAAGGCAGTCGCGCGCACCTTCTCCGCCGAAATGCGCTACCGCATCGCGCTCGACCCGCCGCTCTGAGCCATGCGTGGCCAGATCATGATCTCGGTCGTCGCGGCGGCGCTGCTCGCCGGCACCGCCGCAGCAAAAGCGGCACCGCCTGAGACCGTGCGCTGCTCGCTCGACGACGGGCCCGAGCGTGCCTGTCAGTTCACCGATCAAGTCGATCGCAACGGCGCGCACCGGATGCGCTTCACCGGTCCGGGGATCGAGGTGACCTTTGTGGGCCGTGCGAACAGCGGCTGGTGGGCCGGCCAGCTCAACGGCAAGCCGGCGATGGGGTATGAGCGCAATCGCGGCAATACCGTGTTCAGCACCAGCGATCTCGGCACGCGCTTCGCGTGGTGGTATCCGCGGAGCGCGCACGGCAGCTATTAAGCGGCTTCGGCCTCCGCACCGCCGCCCAGCGCCACCTGCTCGACCCAGCAATCCACTTGCCCGGCGATCTTGCTGAGCAGCCCGGCATGATAATGCGTAACGTCGGCCATCTCGTCGTCGCGCTCGATCAGATGCGCCAGGTCGAGCACCCAGAGATGCTCGGGATTCTCCCGCGCGGCGCGGCGCCATAGCGCGTTGAAGAAGCGCGTCCGCTCGCGCGTATGGTTGAGGGCAATGCGGTATTTATCGTCGGGCGCGTCTTCGGGCGGCAGCACTACCAGCATCCGCGCGCCGCGCTCGATCAGCATCGTGCAGGTGCGGATCACACAGGTCTGGTAGAGCCCGCGTTCGAGCAGATGCCACTGGCCAGGCCAGCGCACGTCCAGATAATCAACCGTCGCGCCATAGACGAGGAAGGGCGGGAAATGCTGCTCGGCGTAGCTGCCGTCCTTCATCATGCGCAGCGCGAACAGCCGGGGCGAGTTGTCGAACTCGATCGCCGGGCGGAAGCGGCTGAAATGCGCGATCCCGCCCGATTGGCAATCGAACATGATCCGGATCGCCGGCTCGGCGGCCACCGTCGGCAATTGCTCGGCGAACAGTGCGGCGCGGATCTCGGGATCGTGGAAGCTGCAGTCGGTGATCCAGTCGGGCGCGACGCGGCTGAACCGCCCATCCCAGGCGCTGCTGTCGATCGCCGGCCACAGCGCGCGCACCTTGTCCAGCGCATATTCCTCGAGCCCCATGTGCATCACCCGGCACGAGAAGGTGAAATGCTTGAGCTGCCCGGCGGCGCGGTCGACCATCGCGAAGCCGATCAGCCCGTAGCGGCCGTAATCGTCCCAGGCGAAGAACGACCAGCTGTCGAAACCGACCACGTCCATGATGTCGCGCTCGAGCGCTGCCTGCTCGACCCGTGAGGCGGTGTAGTTGAGCTGGTTCGAGCGATTGATCAGCTCGGCGATGCGCGGCGCGAAGTCGAGATTGTCCATCAGCGTCGGCGCGCACGCCTGGATACCGCAGCCGCGCAAGAAATCCTCGTTCGAAAGCGACGTCGCCGCAGCGCGGTCCCGCTTCTTGCGCTCGAGAATCCGATACTCTTCCACCCGGCTGCGCGTACCGGCCTGCAGCACCAGCAGCCCGGCTAG
Source organism: Sphingomonas sp. FW306-1B-B10E (assembly GCF_058782005.1). Lineage (NCBI taxonomy): Bacteria > Pseudomonadati > Pseudomonadota > Alphaproteobacteria > Sphingomonadales > Sphingomonadaceae > Sphingomonas > Sphingomonas sp. FW306-1B-B10E. Next base: position 52,528 of record NZ_JBYSXG010000010.1, on the reverse strand, counting down.
CTGGTCGTCGGCATCGGCGCGGGTGATGTCGAGCGTATGGATATCAGGCAGCGCGTGCGCGACCTCGGCGAGGTTGAGCGGATTGTCGTCGACGAACAGCACATTGGCCGCGCGCAACTGCATGTCCTCGATGATCGCCGTGATCGCAGCCGACTTCGGCGTGAAGGCGATGTGCGGAAAGACGAATTCATCCCACAGCCCGAAGCCGGCCAGTCTGGCCTTCGCCACCTCGAAATCGTTCTTCGAGCAGATCGACGACACCACGCCCTTGGCGTTGAATGCCCGAATCAGTTCGGCCCGGCCCGCGTGCAGCGTCACCGCCTCGCCATCGGCGAGCGTTCCGTGCCACAGCGTGTCGTCGAGATCCCAGATGATCAGCTTGATCGGCGCAGTCCACATCCCCTCATTGTAGGACATTCGCGCGCGCTGGCAGCATTCGGCGCAAGCGGTTAGGGGCTTGGCGATGCTTCGCCTTTCCGGACTTTACCTTCCGCTCGACCACGCCCCGGAGGCGCTGCCCGAAGCGATCGCCCGCCGGCTCGGCATCGCGGTTGCCGACCTAAAGGGCTTCACGGTCTATCGCCGCGGCAACGATGCGCGTCGGCGCAATGCGATCCAATTGGTCTACACTGTCGATGTCGAGCTGACCGACGAAGCCGAAGTGCTCGCGCGGTTTCCCGCGGACAAGGACCTCCGCCCGACCCCCGACATGGCATATAAGTTCGTGGCTCAGGCGCCTGCCGGCTGGGCCGGGCTGCGCCCCGTGGTGATCGGCGCCGGGCCGTGCGGGCTGTTCGCCGGACTGATCCTCGCCCAGATGGGCTTCCGCCCGATCATCCTCGATCGTGGCAAGGTCGTCCGCCAGCGTACCAAGGACACCTGGGGCCTGTGGCGCCGCGGCGAGCTCAACCCCGATTCGAACGTCCAGTTCGGCGAAGGCGGCGCGGGGACCTTCTCCGACGGCAAGCTCTATTGCCGGGTCAAGGACCCGCGCTTCCTGGGCCGCAAGGTGCTCGAGGAGTTCGTCAAGGCCGGCGCCCCCGACGACATCCTGTGGGAAGCGCATCCCCATATCGGCACCTTCCGCCTCGTCACGATGGTCGAGAGCATGCGCCGCGCGATCGAGGAACTGGGCGGCGAGTATCGCTGGGAGACGCGCGTCGATGACATTGCGCTCGAACGCCTGCCCGACGGCAAGCAGCAATTGCGCGGGCTCCATCTCCACGATGGCAGCTTCCTCGAGGCCGACCATGTCGTGCTCGCGGTCGGCCACAGCGCGCGGCCGACCTTCGAGATGCTCCACCGTCGCGGCGTCCATCTCGAGGCCAAGCCCTTCTCGATCGGTGTCCGCATCGAGCATCCGCAAAGCTGGATCGACCGCGCCCGCTTCGGCAAATGCGCCGGGCACCCCGATCTCGGCGCCGCCGCCTACAGCCTCGCGCATCACTGCGCCAATGGCCGCACGGTCTACAGCTTCTGCATGTGCCCCGGCGGGCGCGTCGTCGCCGCGACCTCGGAGGAAGGTCGCGTCGTCACCAATGGCATGAGCCAATATTCGCGCGCCGAGTTCAACGCCAATTCGGGGCTGGTGGTGGCGATCGATCCGGCGCGAGACTATCCAGACGGCCCGCTCGCGGGCCTCGCGCTCCAGCGGTATTGGGAGGACATGGCCTTTCTCGCCGGCGGCTCGAACTATCACGCGCCGGGGCAGAAGGTGGGCGACCTGCTCGCCGGCCGTGCCTCGACCGCACTCGGCGAAGTGATCCCTTCCTACAAGCCCGGCGTGACGATGACCGATCTCTCGGCCTGCCTGCCAGGCTTCGTGATCGAGGCATTCCGCGAGGCGCTCCCGGTATTCGGCCGCCAGATCGCCCATTACGACCATCCCGACGCAGTGATGACGGGAGTCGAGACGCGGACCTCCTCGCCGGTGCGGATCACCCGCGGCGCCGACTTCCAGAGCCTCAACGTCGCGCGGCTGTTCCCTGCGGGCGAAGGCGCAGGCTATGCCGGCGGCATCCTCTCGGCGGCGATCGACGGCATCAAGACCGCCGAGGCGGTCGCGCGGAGCATGATGGAGCGATAGATAACGTTCGACTTCCCCTCCCTGGAAGGGAGGGGTCAGGGGTGGGTAGCCACGGGCGAGGCTCGATGCCTCGCCGGTGGCTGTTTTGGCGAACAACTCGACAGTCTTTTAGCCGCACAGACGTGCGCACCCTCCCCTGCCCCTCCCTGCAAGCAGGGAGGGGAGCCATTTGAATAGCTCCCTAATCCCCCGCCCGGCGCGCCGCATATTCGATGCGGGCGGCGTCCATCCGCGAGGAATTGGCGAGCACCCATTCGGCCAGCGTCTGCACCGGCTGGAGGAAATCGCGCCCGAGATCGGTCAGCGCATATTCGACCTGCGGCGGCGTCACCGGCGTCACGGTGCGTGAGACGAAGCCGTTCTCCTCCAGGTCGCGCAGCGTCGACGCCAGCACCTTCTGGCTGATCTCGCCGACATCGCGGCGCAGCGCATTGAAGCGGCGCGGCCCCTGCCCGAGCACGCGCACCACCAGCATCGACCATTTGTCGCTGATCCGCGCGAGCAGACGGCTGATATGCTCGCAACGGGCCGTATCCCCGCTGCAGGCGGTATCCAGCTGGTTATCTAGTGTCGGCAAGGTGCCTCCTTGTTGGGTCATGCGAACCCCTAGTAATCAGGTTACCTCAAGAAACCAACCTGAGGTTCCCATGACTGCCAAGCCCCGTATCGCCATCATCGTCGGCTCAACTCGCCCCACCCGCTATGCCGACGCGCCGACCCAGTGGATCCTGGCACAAGCGCAGGCGCGCGACGACCTCGACGTCGAAGTGGTCGACCTGCGCGATCATCCGCTGCCGCTGTTCGACGAAGTCGCCTCCAATCTCTGGATGCCGAGCCAGAATCCCGAGGCGGTGCGCTGGCAGGAGACGATCGGCCGCTTCGACGGCTATATCTTCGTGGTCGCCGAATATAATCACTCGATCACCGGCGCGCTCAAGAATGCGCTCGACCAGGCGTATAAGGAGTGGGTGCGCAAGCCGTTCACTGCGATCGGCTATGGCGGCACCGGCGCGGTGCGCGCGGTCGAGCATCTGCGGATGATCGGGATCGAGTTGCAGATGGTCTCGACGCACGCCACCATCCATATCGGCGGCGGCGACTTCATGGCGGTGCATCCCGCCTTCGGCAACAAGCCGATCGCGGAGATCGAGGCGAGCCTGCTCCCCTCGACCAAGACCGCGCTCGACGAGCTCGTCTGGTGGGCCAAGGCGACGATCGCCGCGAAGGCCGCCGACGCCTGACGAGCCTAGAGCAGGCCTTGCTCGCGATACCAGGCCGCGGTCGCGGCAAGGCCTGTTTCGGTCTTCACTTGCGGCTTCCAGAGCTCTTCGGGCGGGCGCCGCGCCGAATTGATCACCCAGTCGGCATGGCAGAAATAGGCGACGCGGTCGGGCGTCAGCTTGGCACCCTTGCCGCGGACCAGCCGGTCGAGATGCGCGCCGGCCATCATCAGCGGGCGCGGAAGCGCGATCGCCGCGACGCGCTTGCCGACCGCGGTGCCGATCGCCAACCCGAATTCCTTGTGGCTCCAGCCCCCCTCGCGTCCGTCGTCGCAATCGAAAGACCGTCCGGCGGCGTTGCCCTCGGCCAGCGCGAGCAGCAGCCGGCCGAGATCGCCGACTTCGATCACCGACAATCGTCCCCCCGGCGGCAGCAGCGCGATCCCCTTCTTCGCCAGCCGGAACAGCTCGAGCATCTCCATGTCGCCCGGGCCGTAGATTGCCGGCGGGCGCACGACGACCGTGTCGAGCAGGGATTCCGCGACCAGTTGCTCGGCCTCGGCCTTGGACCAGCCATAGTCCGACATGCCGGGCTCGCGCGCGGCGAGCGACGAGACGTGGACGAAGCGCTGCACCCCGGCCCCTTCCGCCGCGGCCAGCATGTTGCGCGTGCCGTCGACATTCCCGCTCACGAATCCCGCGCGGTCGGGCGCATTGACCACGCCGGCGACATGGATCACCGCGTCGGCACCATCGCACAGCCGTGCCAGCGCACCGGCGTCGCCGAGATCGCCCGCCACCCATTCGATCCGCTCGCGCGCGGCTTGTTCGCGCCGGGTGAGCGCGCGGACCTGATGCCCCGCCGCGGTCGCCAGCGCGATCAGCCGCGATCCGACGAAACCGGTGCCGCCGGTGATCGCGAGAGTGGCCATCAAATCTGCTCCTGCGCCGTCAAAGCAGCGCCATATGGCTGCGGTGCACCAAAGCCGAGCGCGGTGCATAGCCGAGGATCGCGGCATGCTCGTCGCTGCGCCGGCCGACCAGCCGCGCGGCGTCCTCGGCGGGGTATTCGGCGAGCCCGCGCGCGAGCGTCCGTCCGTCGGGTCCGGCGATCGTCACCAGGTCGCCGCGCGCGAAATCGCCCTCGACCCGCGCCGCGCCCGCCGCGAGCAGGCTCTTGCCGCTCGCCAGCGCCCGCGCCGCGCCCGCGTCGACATGGATCGTGCCCCGCGCGGTCAGCCCGCCGGCAAGCCACGCCTTGCGCGCCGGCGCGGCCTTCTCGGCGACGAACAGCGTGTGCTTCGCCTCTGCCGACAGCGGTCGCTCGACCCGCCCCGAGGCGATCGCAAGATGCGCGCCCGCGGCATTGGCGATCCGCGCCGCCTGGATCTTCGAGACCATCCCGCCCGATCCCATACCCGATTCGGACCCTCTGTCGGCCATCGCCTCGATCGCGGCGTCGATCCGCTCGACCCGCGCGATGTGCTGTGCCCCCGCCAGCGCCGGATTGCGATCGTACAGCCCGTCAACATCGGAGAGCAGCACCACGCCCTGCGCCGCCGCCGCCTGCGCCACCCGCGCCGCGAGCCGGTCATTGTCGCCGAAGCGGATCTCCTCGGTCGCGACGCTGTCATTCTCGTTGAGCACCGGCACCACGCCGAGCCCGAGCAGCCGGTCGAGCGTCGCCGCGGCGTTGAGATAGCGGCGGCGATGCTCGAGATCGTCGAGCGTCACCAGCATCTGCGCGGCAGTGAGCCCCTCGCCGCCGAGCGTCTCGGCCCAGACCTGCGACAAGGCGATCTGCCCAGTCGCCGCCGCGGCCTGCGCATCCTCGAGGCTGGCGCGTCCGCCCTTGGCCAGCCCCAGCCGCCGAGCGCCGAGCGCAATCGCGCCGGAAGAGACCACCGCGACCTGCTGCCCGGCACGGACGCGCTCGGCAATGTCGGCCGCGATGCCTTCTAGCCACGCGCGCCGCACCCCGCCCTCGGGATCGACGAGCAACGCCGAGCCGATCTTGACGACGATGCGCGGACAGGAGGTGGGCGGGAAGAGCGACACGCCTACGCCGTTAGCGTGCCGGCGCCGTCCCGCCAATCAGTCGCGCGCGAAGATTTCGTCGTGGGGAATTGTGATGCCTAGCGATGGGATCGGAATACCGCGCTCACCCGAAAACATCTGATCGTTCCATGCGTTCGGACCCGTTCGTTCCCGCGTGCGACAAAGTTCGTTGACCGGATCGACAAATGCAATTGTCCGAACGCTAGCGATCGCCTGATACTCTTCCAGCTTGGTACCCTGATCGAACATGCTGGTAGTGCGTGAAAGTACCTCGATGATCACGGTCGGATTATCGAGAACCTTGCTGCCCATCAAGTCTTGAACCGGCGGCTGATCGCAATAGATAGCGACATCTGGATACCTGATGTCCGTCTCGGTAACTTTGACGGCCATTTCCGAACCATGTGGCCGGCACCCGGTTCCCCGCAGCTTGATTTTGAGCCACGCGAAGATGTTACCCTGCACCCACGAATGTTCGTGGGTGCCGCCCGTCATCATATAGATCACGCCGTCGTGAAGCTCGAATTTCTTGTCGGTGCCGAAGTCCATTTCCAGGAATTCTTCAGCGGTGATCGGCCGGTAAGCGGGGTCATGGCGCATGATAATATCTTACCACGTCGCGGAGGAACCGGCTAGGAGCTCACACCGGCGACCACTCGATCGCGTCCTCGCCCTCGTCGTCGTCGCTCACCGCATTCGCCTCGGGCCCGATCGCCTCGAGCAGCTTGTCGAGCACCCAGTCGACCCCGATCCCGCTCGCCCCCGACAGCGGGATGACCTCCGCCCCGCTCGCCTCTTCGAGCTCGGCCGAAAGCGCCGCGATCAGTTCGTCGTCGAGCGTGTCGATCTTGTTGAGCGCGACGATCACCGGCTTCTCGTCGAGCCCGGCGCCATAGGCCTCGAGTTCGTCGCGGACGATGCGATAGCTCTCGGCGACGTCGTCGTCATTGGCGTCGACGAGATGGAGCAGCACGCGGCAGCGCTCGATATGGCCGAGGAAGCGGTCGCCGATCCCGGCGCCGTCGGCTGCACCCTCGATCAGCCCGGGAATGTCGGCCACCACGAACTCGTTTTGCTTGTGGCGGACCACGCCGAGCTGCGGACGCGTGGTGGTGAAGGCATAGGCGCCGACTTTGGCCTGCGCATTGGTCACCGCGTTGATGAAAGTCGACTTGCCGGCATTGGGCAGTCCGACCAGCCCGGCATCGGCGAGCAATTTGAGCCGCAGCCACACCCAGGCTTCCTCATAGGGCCAGCCGGTGCCGTGCTGGCGCGGCGCGCGGTTGGTCGAGGTCTTGTAGCTGGCGTTGCCGCGCCCGCCGTCGCCGCCGCGCAGGAAGACGATGCGCTCGCCCTCCTTGGTGAGATCGGCGAGCAGGGTCCGCTCGTCATCGTCGGCGAGGATCTGGGTGCCGATCGGCACCCGAATCACCAGATCGTCGCCGCCCGCGCCCGTCCGGTTCGATCCCGAGCCGCCCTGTCCGCGCGGCGCCCGGAAATGCTGGGTGTAGCGAAAGTCGATCAGCGTATTGAGCCCGGCCACTGCCTCGAAGACGATGTCGCCGCCCTTGCCGCCATTGCCCCCGTCCGGGCCGCCATATTCGATGAACTTCTCGCGCCGGAAACTGACGGCACCGGGGCCGCCGGCGCCCGAGCGCACGAAAATCTTTGCCTGATCGAGAAAATGCATAGCGGTCCATATAGACCTTGCCACCCATCCGTCACCCCATCACCGGCATTCCGTCGTTTCGGGGTGGCGCGCAGGGGAACCGGGAGTATAGGCTCTTGCTTTAGCTGAGCGGCGCGCCTCGCGTCGGCACGACGGAGCAGGCACGCAGCCCAAGCATGAAATCGATCGATCGCTACATGGCGCGGCTGATCGCGGTTCCGTTGATCTCCACGCTGATCATCTCGGCGATGCTGCTGGTGCTCGACCGCATGCTTCGCCTGTTCGACTTCGTCGCGACCGAGGGCGGGCCGGTCAGCGTGGTCTGGCGGATGCTCGCCAATCTGCTCCCCGAATATCTCGGCCTCGGCATCCCGATCGGGCTGATGCTCGGCTGCCTGCTCGCCTTCCGCCGGCTCGCGACCTCTTCCGAGCTCGACGTGCTGCGCGCGGTGGGCATCGGCTATACCCGATTGCTCTACGTGCCGTTCCTCTATACGATCGCGCTGGCGATCCTGAACCTGGTGATCGTCGGCTATGTTCAGCCGCGCGCACGCTACAATTACGAGCAGCTGCGCTTCGAACTGCGCTCGGGCGCGCTCGGCGCCTCGATCAAGGTCGGTGAGTTCACCAATTTCGGCAGCAAGATGACCCTGCGGGTCGAGAGCAGCGCCAATGAGGGCCGCGACCTCTCGGGCATCTTCGTGCGCATGACGACCAAGGAAGGGCCGGTCGCGGTCACCGCCGAAAAGGGCCAGTTCCTGCGCGCCGACGATCCCAATACGATCATCTTCCGGCTGACCAAGGGCACGCTGGTGCACACAGCCCAGGGCTCGACGATCCCGCGCGTGCTCACCTTCGACACGCACAACCTGCCGATCCCGCTCCCGAAATACGAGCAGTTCCGCAAGCGTGGCGACAAGAGCCTCGAGCGGACGCTTCCCGAGCTCGCGGTGATCGGTAAGAGCCACCAGGTCACCGATGCGCAGCGCACCACCAGCCGCGCCGCCTTCCACTTCCGCCTCGCCGAAGTGGTATCGATGTTCCTGTTGCCGATGCTCGCCGCCGCGCTCGGCATCCCGCCCAAGCGCTCGACCTCGGCGCTCGGCGTTTTCCTGTCGATCGTGATGATCGTGACCTATCACAAGATCAACGAATATGCGCAGGCGGTCGGCAGCCTGGGCGGGATCGATCCGATCCTGGCCCTGTGGGTGCCCTTCGCGATCTTCGCGGGGCTGGTGTTCTGGATGTACTACACCGTCGCTTATGTCCCCGGCGGCCAGCCGATCGGCGCGCTCGAAAAGGTGTTCGCCAAGGCCTGGACCGCGATCCGCCGCCGCCTGCCCGGCCGCCGCCGCAAGACCACGGAGATCCCGGCGTGAACTGGGTCAATTTCTTCCCGTCGCGCACCATGTCGATCTACATGGGCAAGATGTTCCTGGTGCGCACCTTCGCCATCCTGGGCGCATTGGTGCTGGTGCTGCAATCGCTCGATCTGCTCACCGAATCGAGCAAGATCCTCGCCTATGCGGGCAATGGCGACGCGGAGGTTTGGCGCTATATCAGTTTGCGCGTGCCGCAGATCGTCTCGACCTTCCTGCCATATTCGGTCCTGCTCGGCTCGATCCTCACCCTATCGCAGCTCAACCAGAACAGCGAAGTCATCGCGATGAAGGCCTCGGGCCTGTCGGCGCACCAGGTGCTGGCGCCGCTGATGGTCGCGGGCGCAGTGGTGGCGCTGGTCTCCTTCAGCTTCAACGATCGCGTCGTCAGCCGCGCGACCGCGACGCTCGAGCAATGGAAGAAGGTCGATTACGGCCCGTTGCCGATCGATCGCGGCGACCGCTCGAACGTCTGGGTCAAGGACGGCAGCAACCTGATCTCGGTCGAGCAGATCCGCGGCAAGGGCGATGCTGCGCAGCTCTATGGCATCACCGTCTATGAGCGCACCGGCCAGTCGCTTCGTGCGATCCTGACTGCGAAGCACGGCATTCGCGATGGCGAAGGCTGGCGCGTCGACGGCGCCCAGCGCTTCGACGTTGCCGCCGGCACGACCACGCCGCTGGCCCCGCTCCGGATCGCCGACGGGGTGCGGCCCGACCAGTTCACTCTCAGCCGCGTAAACGCCGACGAGCTTTCGTTCGGATCGCTCCGCGAAGTCGTCGGCGATCTCAAGCTGGCCGGCCGGCCGACCAAGGCATTCGAAGGATCGCTCTGGCACAAATTGTCGGGGCCGCTTTCGTCGATCCTGATGCCGCTGCTCGGCGCGGTCGCGGCGTTCGGGCTTGCCCGCTCGGGCAAGCTGTTCGTCCGCGCGGTGATCGGCATGGCGCTCGGCTTCCTCTACTTCGTCGCCGACAACTTCGCGCTCGCCATGGGGAATCTCGGCGCCTACCCGCCCTTCCTCGCGGCCTGGGCGCCGTTCCTGCTGTTCCTGATGATCGGCGAGGCGGTGCTGCTGCGGACCGAGGAATAGTCCAGGTGAGCGCAACGCTTCCCGGTCCGGACGGGCAGCCGCGCTGCCGCTGGTGCCTCGGAGCGCCTGAATTCCTCCCTTATCATGACCGCGAATGGGGTTTTCCGGTCGCCGACGATCGCCGCCTGTTCGAGAAGCTCTGCCTCGAAGGCTTTCAGTCGGGCCTGAGCTGGCGGACGATCCTGGCCAAGCGCGAGAATTTCCGCGCCGCCTTTCACGGCTTCGACGCGGACCGGATTGCCGCCTTCACCGATGCGGATGTCGAGCGGCTGCTCGGCGACGCAGGCATCGTCCGCCATCGCGGCAAGATCGCCGCGGTGATCAACAATGCCAAGCGCCTGCAGGAACTGGTCAAGCAGGAGGGGTCGTTCGCCGCCTATATCTGGCGGTTCGAGCCGAAGCCCGACGAACTGGCGCCGCCGCAGACCGCCTCGACTTCGCCCGCGTCGGTCGCGCTGTCGAAGGACCTCAAGAAGCGCGGCTGGACGTTCGTCGGGCCGACCACGGTTTTCGCCTTCATGCAGGCGATGGGCCTGATCAACGATCATGCCGAGGGCTGCGTCATCCGCGAACAGGCCGCCAAGTCGCGGCGCACCTTCAAGGTACCGGTCTAGCGCTCCCAATGAAATGGGCCGGCCCCGCGAGGGACCGGCCCGATCTCTTCTAAGCGTGGGCCGTGCAGCCTAGCGCCGCGTCCCCATCGTGCTGCGCGCAAGCTGGTGCACCAGTCCGGGCAGCCCGGCATAGCTTGCCTTGTGATAGGGCGAATCGCGCTCGACCATCGCGGTCAGGCGGCGGTGCGCCTCGGCGAGATTGTGGTACGGCACGCTCGGCAGCAGATGGTGCAGCGCGTGGTAGCGCAGTCCCACCGGCGCCCACAGCACCGGCAGCAGCGCCGGCGGCGGCACGTTGACGCTGTCGAGATATTGCGCGGTGACCGTCATCGCCTCGCCTTCATTCTCCCAGAGATGCGCGACGAGCGTGCGGATCTGGTTGATAACCGTGATCACGCCGATCACGCCGAGGAAGATCAGCAGGCTGCGCAGCGGGATCACGCCGGCGGCAGTCAGGCCGATCAGTCCGATCGCCCAGACGCTGGTCGCGGCTTCCTGCCACAGCCACTGCCTGCGCGCCTCGCCCTCGGCCGGGCGGCGGCGGAAGGCCGGGTTGATCACCAGCCCCGAATAGCGCTCGACCACCGGCTTGCGCAGCGCCGGTACGACCAGCGACAGCGGCGCGAGCACGGCATAGCGGATCAGCAGGCCGATCGGCGCCAGCGCGGCGATCAGCACGAACAGGGGCAGCGACCACGGCTTCATCAGCGCCAGCGGCAGATATTCGGGATCCTCGACCGTGCCGTAGCGCGTGCGCGCATGGTGGAGGTTGTGGACGCCCTCATACATGAAAGAGGGCACCATCAGCGGCACGCCGACCAGCAGGTTCCATCCCAGCCGATAGCCCGGCACATTGCCGTGCTTCATATGGGTGATCTCGTGGATGAAGCTGCCGGCGCGGTACAGCGCGAGCACCGCCACCACCGCGGCGAGGATCGCGAGGCCGGGCGAGCTAAGCGTGATCGCCAGCGCCAGCGCGCCATAGCCGACCGCCGCCGATGCGATCGTGTCGGCCCAGTAAACGAGCGGACGGGCCTTGTGCAGGTCGCGTGCGATCTCGGCGGCAGCGCGCAGCATCGCCTTGTCGTCGGCGATGCGCGCGGTCGCGGGGCGGGCGGCCGGAGCCGCCGTCTCGCGCAAATCCAGTGCAATTGAACTGTTCATAGGGAGGTCCATTGCCCCCAGATAGTGGCTAGGATGGGGCAATAACAGGGGGATGCCGCGGCGCAGCAGGTTCCGCTTGACAAGCACCACCCTCTGGCGGGACTTCGGCGCACCTCTGTCCAAAGGCTCGCGCTCATGTCCGCACTCGCCCTCCGCCCCGTCGTCACCAAGGCGGACACCAATGCCTTCGTCGAACTCGCTTACCGCCTCAACCGCGACGACCCGCATTGGGTGGCGCCGCTGCGCGACGAAGTGAAGGCGACGATCGATCCGAAGAAGAATGGCTGGTTCAGCCACGCCGAGGCGCAGCTCTTCCTCGCCGAGCGCGACGGCAAGGTGGTCGGGCGGATCTCGGCGCACATCGACCATCTCGCGCTCGAAATGAAGCCCGAGCAGGGCTTCGGGCCGGGCACCGGCTTCTGGGGGCTGTTCGAGGCCGAGGATGCCGAGGTCGCCGCCGCAGTGATCGCGCAGGCCGAAGCGTGGCTTCGCGACAAGGGCATGACCCGCGCGCTGGGCCCGGTGAGCCTGTCGATCTGGGAAGAGCCGGGGCTGCTGGTCAAAGGCCACGACCATTCGCCGACGGTGCTGATGGGCCACCACCCTGCCCGCTACCAGGGCTGGATCGAGGCGTTGGGCTATGCGCCCGCCAAGAAGCTGATCACCTATGATCTCGACATTTCGCAGGGATTTCCGCCGCTGGTCCAGCGCATCATTGCCGCGGGCGAGAAGAATGCGCGCATCCGCATCCGCAAGGTCAATAAAGCGCGCTTCGACGAGGAGGCAAAGATCATCCTCGCCATCCTAAACGATGCTTGGTCAGACAATTGGGGCTTCGTCCCCCTAACCCAACCCGAGGTCGACGATGTCGGCAAGAAGCTCAAGCCGTTGGTGTTCGAGGATCTGATCATGATCGCCGAGCTGGAAGGCGAGCCGGTGGCGTTCATGGTCACGCTTCCCGACCTCAACGAGCCGCTCAAGCCGCTCAAGGGCGCGCTGCTACCCTTCGGCTGGGCCAAATTGCTGCTGTGGCTGCGTAAGCCCAAAGCCCGGACGATGCGCGTGCCCCTGATGGGCGTCGTCAAGCGGCTGCAAAGCTCGCGCATGGCGAGCCAGCTTGCGTTCATGATGATCGAGTTCATTCGCCGCTCTGCAGTTGCCAAATATGGCGCGACCCGCGGCGAGATCGGCTGGATCCTCGAGGACAATCAGGGGATGATCGCCATCGCCGATACGATCGAGAGCCGCATCAACCGCGAATATGTGATCTATCAGAAGGCGCTCTGAAGCAAGAGCCCGCGGCGGGAACGCCTGGCGCCGCGGGCCGATCGTCAAACGTTACTTACGCGCTTCGCCGGCGGGATCGATGCCGGTCCGGGCGATCCACTCGGCGCGCGTGCGGCAAATCTTCTGACGGCGATGGCTACCGGTCGGGGTTTCGACGACGCAGTAACGCTCGGCTGTCTGGGCCTTGGCAGGCGCCTTGGGCGCCTCGGCGGTGGGATCGACGGCGGCATAGGCGGGCGCGGTGGCGCTTGCGACCAGCACGGCGGCGGCGATCATGGCGGCGGCGGCGCTCGAGATGCGGCCAGTGGTACGAATGTTCATTCCCTTTACTCCTCTGCGTTTTGACACCAGGCGCTCCCTCGTTCCGCCTGCCTCCTCAGCTTTGCATCGAGCGTGCCAATTTGCAGATTCTTTGCTTTTCAAGTACTTGGCTATGTTGCACTGATAAGTCAGCGCCATAGCGCAGCAATACGCACCAAATATTGGTGTTTCAGCCAGACACTGTTCGAAAAGGGACAGTTGGGTTGTTCGAAAACGATCGCACGCCGCTTGCAGCGACTTTTTCTCTCCGAGGGGAGCTAGCGAAGCTAGGCGTCGCGCAAGGTAACCCAGGTCGGCGCATGATCGCTGGCGCGTTCGCGGCCGCGATACTCCTTGTCGACCCCGGCGCCGGTCAGCCGATCGGCCGCCTGGGGGCTGAGCAGGAGGTGGTCGATGCGGAACCCCGCGTCGCGCTGCCAGCAGCCGGCCTGATAGTCCCAGAAGGTCCAGATCCCGCCGCCTGGGAAGCGCGTGCGCAGCGCATCGGTCCAGCCCTGCGCGAGCAGGCTGCGGTAGCGTGCGCGCGATTCGGGCTGCATCAACGCATCGCTCGCCATTGCGCGCACCGAGAAGGTATCGTCGTCATTGGCGATGACGTTATAATCGCCGGCAAGCACCACGGGCCTCTCCTCGGCGAGCAACGCGCGCGCGCGCTCGGCGAGCCGATCCATCCATTTGAGCTTGTAGTCGAACTTGGGACCCGGCTGCGGATTGCCGTTGGGTAGATAGATCGAGGCGATCACCAGATCGCCGATTTCGACTTCAACATAGCGGCTATGCGCGTCGTCGGGATCGCCGGCGAGGCCACGCTGGCGCTCGACCGGCTGCTGCCCGCGCGCGAGCACCGCAACGCCGTTAAAGCCCTTCTGTCCGTGCCATGCCGCGCCATAGCCCGCTTTCTCGATATCGCCGACCGGAAGCGTCTCGTCGGCGCCCTTCAGCTCCTGAAGGCAGACGAAATCCGGCTTCTGCTCGTCGAGATATTCGAGCAGGCGCTCCATGCGGGCCTTGATTCCGTTGACGTTGTAGCTGACGATTTTCATGCCCGCTGGTTAGCGGCGTCGACGACGCAGCGCCAGCGCCGGATCAGACCGAGAAGCTCGTGCCGCAGCCGCACCCCGAGGCGGCGTTCGGATTGGTCACAGCGAAATGCGCGCCACCGAGATTGTCGACGAAATCGACCTGTGCGCCGCGGACCAGATCGAGGCTGATCGAATCGACCACCAGACGCACGCCGTCGGTCTCGGCGACAGTGTCGTCGGCCTCCGGCGCCTCGGCCATGCCGAACTTGTACTGGAACCCCGAACAGCCGCCGCCCTCGACCGAGAGCCGCAGAATCGCCGGCTTGCCCTGCTTCGCCGCAATCGCCGCAACGCGCGCGGCAGCGGGGGCGGTCAAGGCGATGTCGGGATTGAGAACGGTGGCCATGCGCCGAAGATAGGGCGTGCGATGCACGAGGGCAATGTCGGGCTGAACCGTCACAGCGCAAGTCCGCGATAGGAGACTTATAGAGAGAACCCGACGCGAACATCCTGAGGGTGGGGGCCGCCTCGCGGACGGCCCCTCTCCTCTCCTGCCTCTTACTTCGCGGGGCCGCCGACGCCGCCCGGCGCGCGGTCCTGGGCCGCGGTCAAATATTCGCCGGTCTGGAGGAACGGGATCGGATTGACCGCCTTCCCGTCGACGCGAACTTCATAATGGAGATGGCTGCCGGTCGAGCGGCCGGTCGAGCCCATCAGGCCGATCATCTGGCCGCGGCGGACGCGGGTGTTGTCGGCGACGAGGATCTTAGACAGATGGCCGTAGCGCGTCTCGATGCCGCGGCCGTGGTTGATCTGGACGAGATTGCCATAGCCGCCCTGACGCCCCGCATGGCTGATGACGCCATCGGCGGTCGCGTAGATCGGCGTGCCGATCGTGCCCGGAATGTCGACCCCGGCATGCATCGCCGCAGTGCCGCGGAAAGGATCCGAACGGACGCCGAAGCTCGAGGTGAACAGGAGCTTGTCGACCGGCTGCATCGACGGGATCGAGATCACCGTCTGCTCGAGCGCATCGAGCTTCTTCCAGGTCAGGAACAGCGCGCGGAACTGCGCATCGGCGCTCTCGGCCGAATCCGACCCGGCGGCGGCGCCGTCATTGTTGTCGTCCATCGGCTCGTAGGGGCCGCCCATCGCGCCGCTGACGACGCGGATATAGCGCTCGGGAGCGAGGCCGAGGCGGCGGAAATGGCTTGCGGTCTGCTGGTAGCGCGCCTCACCCGCGACGCGAGCCTGACCGGCGAGCGCCACCTGCGTCGCTTCGACCTTGCTGAGCGGCGCCAGCATCTCCTTAGCGACGGCGCTGGTCTGCGGGACGGTTTCGGCGACAGCGGCATCGAGCTGGGCGGGATCGGTCTTGCCGTTGAGCACGGCGGAGATCAGCGCCTGGCGCTGCTCGACCCGCGCCGCCTGGAGCTTGGCAGCCTCCTTCGCGGCGGCGACCTCGGCGTGCATCTGCGCGACCTGCGCGCGCATCTTGGCGACCTGGGCCTCGGGCGAACCAGGGACCGCGCTCACGCCGCTCACCGCGATTACGCCCGCCATCGCCTGCGACACGCCATAGCCCGAAAACAGAACCGTGATCGTCGCGGCACCGGCGAAAAGCGCCTGGGTGCGGCCGGCAAGGCTGAAGCGGCGCAGATCGCGCCCGTCATGGAAAATAAAGTCGCGGGTGGTGAAAAACTTGCGGAACCGCGCGCCAAGGTTCGCATTGTTGAGCTTCGTAGCGTTGGCCATGAGTCCCCGGCAGTTCAAGGCAAGCACGCACCGATTGCGACCCGGTGATCGGCTTACGAAAATTCCCAAGTCGCAGCAGCAGCCCCTCCGCTTCTGGACGCGTGGGGTTTGGCCTGAGAAATCACGGAACCGCAAGGGCTTGGTAGTAACCACGCGTCAGACCGGCTGAGTCGCGCGCCGAGTCGTTGAATGGAGGTTTAATCAGCCCGCCGAAATAGGTTCGGACGAGGTGCTGCCACGTCCCTTCGGGGTTAATATTTTGTTGAGCGCAGCTTGATTCGAACCAGCGCGTCCCCGCGCGGACATGCGATATTTCGTCGTTCAAAATGCGAGTCAGGATCTTCGCGGTAGCGCTGTCGCCCACTGCCTCGAAGCGCCCGATCGTCGCTGGCGTGACGTCGAGGCCGCGAGCCTCGAGCACCATCGGGACCACTGCCAGTCGCGCCAGCGGATCGTGTGCGGTTGCCGCGGCGGCGTCCCACAGACCGTCATGCGCAGGCAGCGCGCCATAAAAGCTGCCGAATTGCTTGAGCCTTCGGTCGAGCAAGGCGAAATGCATCGCTTCGTCAGCGCCGACCTGCATCCAATCGTCGATGAATGCGCGCGGAAAATGCCCGCCGAACCGCCCGACCGCGTCGAAGGCCAGGTCGATCGCTGCGAATTCGATGTGCGCGAGCGCGTGGATCAGCGCGACGCGGCCGCGCTCGGATCCGCCCTTGCCGCGCTTGGGCATGCGGTTGGGCGGAAGCAGTTCGGGATGCTCGGGCCGCGCTGGCCGCTCGGGCATCGTCCTGTCGAAGCGATGTGCGAGCCGGCCCAGCCGCCAGTCGCGCGCCGCCGCGCGCGCCGCCTTGATCTTGGCGAGCGGTTCGGCCGCCTCCAGCACCGCCCGTGCAGCCTCGGCGACGCTGCGCATCACCGCGCCAGCATCTCCCGCGCCGCCGCGAGCACCGCCTCGGCGTGCCCCGGCACGCGCACCTTGCGCCATGCGCGAACGAGCCTGCCGTCGGCGTCGACCAGGAAGGTCGAGCGGTCGATGCCCATGTAGCGCCGGCCGTAGAGTTGCTTTTCGATCCACACGCCCAGCGCTTCCATCACCGTCCCGTCATCGGTGGCGAGTGGCACGCTGAGATCGTATTTTTCCGAGAATTTCCGATGCTTTGCGGCAGTGTCCTTAGACACGCCGAGAATGTCTACGCCGAGCGCGGCGAACTCGGGCAACAGTGCCGAAAAATCCTGGGCTTCGCGCGTACAGCCGGCGGTGTCGTCCTTGGGATAGAAATAGAGCACCAGCGGCCGGCCACGCCCGGCTAGCGCGATCGGGCCTTCCCCGCCTTCCAGCGTCAGGTCGGGAAGCGCGTCTCCGGGCTCGATCATCTTGCTCTCCGTCAGCCGCCGGCGCGGATGTCCGCCCAGCAATCGCGCACCTCCTGCCGGGTCTGTTCGAACGAGGCAACCACTGCCTCCCACGACCCGAGGCCGACCGCGCGCGCGATCAGCGCCTGCGTCGTCTCCCCAGGGGGCTGCGCATCGGGCGCGACCAGCCGCAAGGTCACCAGCAGCCGCGAGAGCAGGTCATAGGCGCCGAGCATCGTCGCGGGCAGCAGCCCCTCCCCGACCAGCAGCCCGATCGCGGTGCGCAATTGCGGCGCGAATCCCGTGCGGCGCCGCAGCTGGAGCACGTGAACGGCGAATTCGAGATCGACCAGCCCGCCGGGCAGCAGCTTGGCGTCGAGCGGCCCCGCTGGCGGCTTGTGCGCCGCCATCTCGTCACGCATCTTCGCCGCGTCGGCGACAATGTCGCGCTCGGGCCGGGCGCCGCCCAGCACGTCGTCGACGATTCCCTGCACTGCCGCGCGCGCCGCCGCCGATCCGAATATCGGCCGCGCCCGCGTCAGCGCCATATGCTCCCAGGTCCAGGCGTCCTCGCGCTGGTAGCGCGCGAAGGCGTCGAGCGACACCGACAGCGGCCCCTGCGCACCCGACGGCCGCAGCCGGGTATCGACTTCGTAGAGCGGCCCCGCCGCGGTCGCGACGCTCAGCGCGCCGGTCACACGCTGCGCCAGGCGGTTGTAATAAGTCACCGCGCCGAGCGGTTTGGCGCCGTCGGACTCGGCGGCATAGTCGCCGGTGAATAGATAGATCAGGTCGAGATCCGAGGCGTGGGTGAGCGCCTGCCCGCCCATCCGCCCCAGCGCGAGGATCACCAACTCGCTATCCGGCACGCGGCCATGCGCGCGCTCGAACTCCGCCACGGTCGCCGCGGCGAGCACTTCGATCGCTGCCTCGGCGATGCGCGCATAGCCGTACGCGACGTCCAGCGGATCGCTTGCCCCAGCCACGATCTGCGCGCCGAGCGCGAACCGTTTCTCGCCGACCAGTCGCCGGACATGTTCGAGCTGCCATTGATAGTCCGCGCCGCGCTCGCGTGCCGCCATCTCGGCGATCAGCTCGGGGATTTCGGCGACCGGCTCGAGCGCGCTGGCGTCGATCAGGCCGTCGAGCAATTCGGCGCGGCGCGCCAGTTGCTCGGCCAGGGTCGGCGCGTGACACAGGATCGCGCTCATCAGCTGGCGGAGCCCCGGCTGCGCCTCGAGCAGACGGAAGAAGTTGATCGCGCTCGGCAGCCGCGAGAGCATCGCGTCGAAACGCGTGATCGCGTGCGTGCTGTCAGGCGCCTGTGCGAAGGCGTCGATCAGGCCGGGCAGCAGCGCCTCGAGCGCCTCGCGCGCCTGAGGGGTGCGCAGTGCCGGATAGCCGCCACCCCGCCAGCCCTCGACGATTCGTAACGCGCCCGCAGGGTTATCGAACCCCGCCGCGCCGAGCCTTGCTTCGAGCCTCTCGTGATCAGAGGGCAAGCGCGGCTCCTCCTCGCCGGCCAGCGCATCGTAGACCGTCCCCACGCGCTCGACATGCGGCCGCAGTTGTTCGATCAGCGCCGATCCACTCGCCAGCCCATGCAGCGCAGCGACATTGTCGAGCGCTTCGCGGCCCGAAGGCAGCGTATGCGTCTGGAGATCGTCGACCATCTGCAGCCGGTGCTCGATCGTGCGAAACTCGGTGTACGCCGCAGACAGCGCCGCGGCGTCCTCGGCATCGATCCGCCCATCCGCGGCGAGCGCCGCCAGCGCGTCGCGCGTCGCGGGCACGCGCAGCGCCGGATCGCGCCCGCCATGAATCAGCTGGTGGATCTGCGCGAAGAATTCGATCTCGCGGATGCCGCCGCGGCCGCGCTTGAGATCGAAGCCCGGGCCGAATGCCTGCGCTTGCGAATAATGGTCGCGGATCCGGCGCGAGATGTCGCGGATCTCGCGGATCGTTCCGTAGTCGACCGCCCGCCGCCATACGAACGGCCGGATCGCCGCGAGGAAGCTATTGCCCAGCGCAAGATCCCCTGCGCATGCGCGCGCCCGGATGAACGCCGCGCGCTCCCAGGGAAGGGCCTGCGACTCGTAATAGGAAATCGCCGCCTCGACCGGTAGCGCGATCGGCGTCACTTCGGGCGATGGCCGCAGGCGGAGATCGACCCGCATCACATAGCCATCGGCCTCGCGCGCCTGGAGCAGTTCGATCACGCGCCGTCCGATCCGCACCGCGGCCTCTTCCGGAACCTCGCGCGGACGGCACGGCAGGATCGTCGGATCGAAGATCAGGATCGGGTCGATGTCCGACGAATAATTGAGTTCGCGGCTGCCCTGCTTGCCCAAGGCGATCGCCGCGAAGCCCTGCGGCTCGGCTTCGGGGGTACGTTCGCGGATCGCGGTACGGATGGCGCGGCCCAGCGCATCGTCGGCAAAGTCGCTTAGCAGCGTGGTGACGCGAGTGAGATCGAACAGCCCGGACAAATCGCCAAGCGCGACGAGCAGTGCCAGCCGCCGCCGCTCGATCCGCAACCGACGCGCTTGGGGCATTTCTCCCTCGAAATCACGTGCCGCCCCAAGAGGATCGCCGAGTGCCGACTCTAGGCTATCGACCAGCTGCGGCTCGCGATCGAGCAGCATCGCAAGGAACGGCGCATGCGCTCGCGCACGATCGATCGCGCTCTGCAAATCCGCCGAATTCACGCGTCAACCCCTTGTCGATACGCGGCAGGAACAACAGATTTCACAATGTCAAGCAACAAATGTGAAGTAAGGACGTTTTTGTCTCGTGAACCGCACGGCATCCCTTCCTGCCCCCGAGGCCCAGCTTTTCGCTTATAGCGTTGAGCCGCCGCGCGCCAGCGACGCTATCGCCGTCTCGCTGCGCGATGCGTTCGAGCGCGAGGCCGCACTGCCTGAGGACATGGCTGCGCTGCTCCAGCGGCTCAACCGCCACGATTTCTCGGGAAACTGCTAAGCAAGGGCGCAACACTCTCGCCTAGCCAACGACCTTGCGCCGCGAGCCTATCGCTCGCGGCTGAGATCGTCGACTTCGCCCATGATCGTGTCGAGCGCGCTCTTGCCGCCGGGATTGGGCAGACTCTCGCGCCGCGACGGCAATTGCCCCTCGGTGAGCAGATTTTCGAGCGCGACACGTCCGCGCGCGACCCGGCTTTTGATCGTGCCGACCGCAACATTGCAGATCTCCGCCGCCTCCTCGTAAGCGAAGCCGCCGGCACCGACCAGGATCAGCGCCTCGCGCTGCGGCTGCGGCAGATGGAGCAATGCGCGCTGCATGTCGTTCAATTCGACATGGCGATCCTGGCTGGCCGGCGCCGCGAGCAGGCGGTCGGCGACGAGGTCGTCCCACTCGCCCTTGAAGCGCGCGCGGCGCATCTGGCTGAGATAGAGGTTACGCAGGATGATGAAGGTCCAGGCGCGCATGTTGGTGCCCGCCTGGAAGCGCTGGCGCGCCGCCCAGGCCTTGAGCAGTGTCTCCTGCACCAGATCATCGGCGAGATCGCGGCTGCCCGAAAGCGAGCGGCCGAACGCGCGCAGATGCGGGATCACCGTCGCGAGCTGTTTCTTGAACTCGGGATCGGAGAGCGCGACATGCTCACGCGGCGGCTCGGCTGCCGCGCCCTCGTGATCGTCGGGCAGGTCGGTCTCAGTCATTCGATCCCGTTCAATTGCACGTGCCGGATTGCGGCCTGGATTGGAGATAGGCGCGGTCTGCGCGATTGCCAGCATTTTCGCAGCGCCTGGTTCAGGACCAGACGATGATGGCAAAGGCGATGATCACCAATACCAGGCCGAAGCCCAATACGTAGCGCGTCATATGCGGCGTGGAGCCGGCGCGGGCGCGATCGGTGGAGACATGGATGGGGTCGTTGTTCTCAGCCATGTTTCCTAAACCCGTCAAAACCGTTTTGGGTCCGTATCATCTGGAACCCGCGCCGGAATTTTTCAGGCCGCGGGCACGGTGGCCTGATCGAAGAACAGCGCCTGGCTGATCGTGGTCTTCACCGTTTCGCGCTGGAACGGCTTGGTGATCAGGAAGGTCGGCTCGGGCCGCTCGCCGGTGAGCAGCCGCTCGGGGAACGCCGTGATGAAGATCACCGGCACGCTGAACTCGGCAAGGATGTCCTTGACCGCATCGATGCCCGAGCTGTCGTCGGCGAGCTGGATGTCGGCGAGCACCAGGCCCGGACGGTCCTCCATCGCCAGTGCGACCGCCTCGTCGCGGGTAACCGCGACGCCGGTGACTTCATGGCCCAGATCGCGGACGATCTGCTCGAGGTCCATCGCGATCAGCGGCTCATCCTCGATGATCATCACGCGGGTGCGCGTCTGGCGCTCGATCTCGGCGACCGCCTCGGCGACGAGCGACGAGACCTGCGCGGGATCCTCCTCGATCAGATAGCCGGCATCCTCGATGCTGAAGCCCTCGACCGTCGTCAGCAGCAGCGCCTGGCGCGACAACGGAGTGAGGCGGGCGAGCCGCTTGCGCGCGATCGATTCCGCTTCGTTCGAGCCGTCGTCGACGAAATCCTCTTCCTCGAGATGGGTCGACTGCCAGATCGCCTGGAAGGTACGATACAGGCCCAACCGCGGATCGACTTCACGCGGAAACTGGTCGGGTGCGGCGACGATCGCCTCGAGCGCCGCACGTACGTAACGGTCGCCCTCGGCCTGGCTGCCGGTGAGCGCGCGCGCATAGCGCCGAAGCAAAGGAAGGTGCGGCGCGAGTTGCTGTCCAAGCGACATAAGGGAATTTTTCTCCATCGAGTGCGCGGGCCGCTTTCTCGCGCCCCGACGCCTGCATTGCAATCGTTTCTGCTGCCGAAGGAGCCCCTCCCCCGATTTCGCATCGGCTGTGGAACAATCGACGCGCTATTTGGTTTCATCGTCCAGACCGTGTGGAGCGGGTGTCTCCACGGGGGCGCTTGCGCTCTGGCGTCATGACGTTAATCGGGCACCGGGTGCTCATGCGTATTTCACAGTCCGGGTCCCGGACAAATCGGGTCCTCACGGGGGGAATTGGTGCGTTCCGCTAAAAGTGAAACAAAGAAGCCGCTCAAGCCAAGCGGGTCGGAAAGCAGCAAACCCAGCCGCAATGTTGGGGATGCGCTTCGTCAGGCATATGATGACGCCGTGCGCGAAACGGTGCCCGACGATCTGCTCGACCTGCTGAAGAAGCTCGACTAGCCATACCCCATGAATAGTCCGGATCTGGAGCCGCGCGCCAAGGGCCCTGCGGCGGCGCTGGCGCGTATGCCGACCGGCGCAAAGGTTTTCCTGATCCTCGTCGGCGCATTGCTCCCCCTCGCGCTGATCGCTCTTTTCACCACCATCCAGACCACGCGCACCGCCGACACCGAGGCACGCGCGCGCCTCAACGCGATCGCCGACGAAAGCTCGGGGATGGTCGAGAACGTGCTCACCAACGAAGCCAGCCAGATGGCCGAGGCGCTCGCCGCGCTGGAACGCGATCGCGGCGATGCGGGCAGCTGCATGCGGCTCGCCGGAAGCCTCGCCGCGCATGGCGGGGTCCGCTTCGCGCTCGCCGACGCCCAGGGCCGCGTATTGTGCGGCCAGCGCTTCGTTCTCCCCGCCGCCCCCGCGCTGCGCTCGGGCGAGACGCGCGCGGCGCTGCTCGTCGACGGCCTCGCGATCCGCATCGGCGGCAATGGCGGGATGACCGCGACCGCCTGGTATCCTGTATCGGTGCTGTCGGCGCTGGCGCGGCCGAGCGGCTTCGTTCCCGATTATGGCGCGGCACTGATCCGCGACCGCGAACGGCTGGTCCTGCGCGACCTCGGCACCGCCGGACCGCTCGGCCGTCGCGAGACCGCGCGCAGCGATCTTTCGCTCGATCGGCTCGCGCTCGAAATGGTGGTGCCCGGCGCGCCGATCACGTCACCGCTGATCATAGCGACGGTGCTGCTCGTGCTGATGTGGATTGCCGCCGCGGCGATCGGCTGGTTCGTGGTGAATATCCTCTTGATCCGCCCTCTGCGTCGCTTGCGTGCCAGCGTCGGACGCTACCAGCCAGGCGAAGTCCTCGACATGAAACCCTTGGGCGCGGCTCCGGCACAGGAAATCCGCGAATTGGGCGAGACCTTCCAGCAGATCACTCGAACGGTGCAGCTCCACGAGAGCGATCTCGCCGACGGCCTCGTGCGCCAGACCAAGCTGACGCGCGAAGTGCATCACCGGGTCAAGAACAACCTCCAGGTCATCTCGAGCCTGATCAATTTCCACGCCCGCGGCGCGAAGAGCGTCGAGGCGACCGAGGCCTATGCCTCGATCCAGCGCCGCGTCGACGCGCTGGCGGTGGTCCATCGCCACCATTATGCCGAGCTTGAGGAAAATCGCGGACTGGACCTGCGCTCGATCATCGGCGAGCTCGCCGCCAATATCCGTGCGACCGCACCGGACAGCGCTTCGGGGCTGGGCATCACTCTCGAGATCGAGCCGCTCCTCGCCAATCAGGACGTCGCGATCGCGGTCGCCTTCCTGCTCACCGAGATCATCGAGCTGGCGGTCAACCGCAATCCTGCGGCGCAGGTCCGCATTTCTATCAAGGGCGCCGAGGAACCCGATCGCGCCGTGCTGCGCGTCAATTCGCCCGCGCTGGTCGAAAGCGCCGAACTCGAAGCGCTGCTCGAGAACCGCTACGGCCGGGTCATCGCCGGGCTCGCGCGCCAGTTGCGCACCCGGCTGCATCACGATCCGCTGGTCGGCGCCTATGAGGCATCGATCGCGATTACCGGGCGCCCCTGAACTCGACGATGTCCGTCCCCGATCCGGGGGCCGGAAACTTTTTTCGAAAAAAGTTCGAACGACCCGGAACCCGCCCCCGTGATGCACGTTCTACACTTCGGATAGTGACCTTTTGCCCCCCCGCTCTCGCTATCCAAGACATGGGCCCGGAAGCGTCAACCCTCCCCCCCCCGGTGACGCTTCCGGGCCTAACACTTTCTCCCGACATCGAAATCTTCCTAATGGCCGCAGGCGGTTTCGTGCCTGTCGCGGAACGATTTCGGCTGTCCGGGCATTTCTTCCCCGCCCACAAGCTGGAGAGTTTCTATGCGCAAGATTTTGACCTGTGCCGCCCTTGCCGGTGCGATCCTGGTTTCGGCCTGCAACACCGTCGAAGGCGTCGGCCGCGACGTTTCCTCGGCCGGCGACACCGTCGCCAAGACGGCCGACGACGCCAAGTAATCGCGTCATTCGGTTTTCACGAAAGCCCCTCCCGTAGCGGAGGGGCTTTTTCGTATCAGGATACCGGCTCGGCCTCTGCCGTGCGCTCGCGCCGCCGTCGGGTAAACCAGATCGCGATCAGCGCGAGGAAATAGAGCCCGACAAGCGGCACCGCGAGCAGCAATTGCGAGCCGACATCGGGCGGGGTCAGCACCGCCGAAATCGCGAACGCGCCGACCACGGCGTAGCGCCAGGCGCCCTTGAGCTGTTCGTAGGTAACGATCCCGGCATGTTCGAGCAGCATCAGCAGCACCGGCAGCAGGAACGACAGGCCGAAGCCGAAGATGAACTGCATCACGAACTTCAGATATTCGTTCACTTCGGGCAGCGCCTGTTGCTGGACGCCGCCGCCCAGCTCGCCCTGGAAGCCGAGCAGGAATTTGAGCGCAACGGGAATCGCGACGAAATAGGCCATGCACGCGCCGGCGAGGAACAGCACCGGCGTCGCCAGCAGGAACGGCAGCAGCGCGCGCTTCTCCTTGCGGTACAGCCCCGGCGCGACGAACTGCCACAATTGGTTGGCGATCACCGGAAACGCGATCATCAGCGCGGCGAAGAATGCCACCTTGATCTCGACGATGAAGCCGCCGGTCACCGCGGTGTTGATGATCGTCACCTGCCCCGCTGCCTTGAGCGGCGCCACCAGGAAGCCGAGAATGCCGCGCGCGAAGTAGAGGCAGCCGCCGAACGCGATCACCAAGGCCGCGAGCGACCAGAGCAGGCGGCGGCGGAGCTCGATCAGATGGTCGAGCAAGGGCGCCTGGGTATCGTCGATCTCGTTCACGATTGCGGCTCGTCGGGGGTGGCGGGCTTGGGCTTGCGCACGCGCTTCGGTTTCGGGGCAGGCGCCTCGGCCGCCTCTGCCGGCTCTGCGAACAGCGCCGGCTGCTCGACCATCACCGGATCCGCGTCGACCGGCTCGGCCGGCGCATGCTCGACGAATGCTTCGGGCTCCGGTGCGGGAAGCGAAGGCGTCGGCGGATGCTCGCGCATGATGCGCTCATTCTCCGCCGCCCATTGCTTCTCCATCTCGGCCAGTTCGGACTCGCGGACCATCGCATCGAAGCCCGAGCGGAACTGGCGCGCCACGCCGCGCGCCTTGCCCACCCATTTGCCGACGAAGCGCATCGCCCGCGGCAGGTCCTTGGGTCCGATCACCAGCAGCGCCACCACGGCCACAAGCAGCAACTCGGTCGGCGCTACGTCTAACATTCGGCACTGCCTCGGGGGCGCCCCGAAGCGAGGCGCGAATCAGATTGGGAGAGAAAAGAGCTCAGCGCTCTTCGCGGGTGCGCTCGGCTTCGGTGTGGAAGCTGGCATCGGGCGTCGGCGCAGGCTTGCCCTCGATGCGCGTCGGCGGGACCGGCTTCGCATCGTCGTCGTCCTCGGCCATGCCCTTCTTGAACTGCTTGATGCCCTTGGCAACGTCTCCCATCATGTTGGAGAAACGGCTGCCGCCGAACAACAAAATGACCAGCACACCGACGATCAGCCAGTGCATCAGGCTCATGCTACCCATGGGAACTCTCCTCTATCGGGGTCTATCTAGGCGCGGCACGCGCCGGGGGCAACGGCTAGCACCGCGCCCGGACGAATCGGTTGGCGAGCCCTATTCACCTTCCGTGACAGTTTCGCTCGCCCCCTCGCTCGCCTCGTCCTCGAACGCCGCCTCGAAGGCGAGGTCGACCGGGTCGAGCAGCCCCGCCGCCTTGAGATCGTCGATTCCCGGCAAGTCGCGGCGGCTGGCCAGCCCGAACTGGCTGAGGAACCCGGCCGTGGTGGCATAGGTTAGCGGACGGCCGGGAACTTCACGGCGGCCGGCGGGGCGCACCCAGCCGGCCTCCATCAGCACGTCGATCGTGCCTTTGGAGATCTGCACCCCGCGGATCGCCTCGATCTCGGCGCGCGTGACCGGCTCGTGATAGGCGATGATCGCCAGCGTCTCGATCCCCGCGCGGCTGAGCCTGCGCGCCTCCTCGCGGTCGCGGCGAAGCAGGTGCGCGAGATCGGCGGCGGTCTGGAAGTGCCAGCGCTCGCCGCGCCGGACCAATTCGATGCCCCGCCCGGCATAGAGTGATTCGAGCCCCGCCAGCGCGCCGCGGACATCGGCCTGGCTACCGACATGCGCTCGAATCTCGTCCACCGTCATCGGCTGCTCGGCGGCGAACAGCACCGCCTCGACCGCGCGGCCGAGATCGTCCTGCGGGGTCATGCGCTCGCCTTGAGATAGAGCGGCGCGAATGCCGATTTCTGGCGCAGCTCGAGCCGCCCCTGCCGTGCGAGTTCGAGCGCCGCGACGAAGGAAGAGGCCAGGGCCGATTTGCGATAGGTCCCGCTCGCGCCTTCGGGGAGGAAGGTCTCGATCGTACTCCAGTCGATCCGCGCGCCGATCAGCGCCGAGACTCGGTCGATCGCCTCTTCCAGGGTCATCACGTCGCGCACCGCGACGACGTGCATCACCGGCCGCGTCCGCGCGCTGATCCGGCCATAAGCGGCGATCAGGTCATAGATCTCGGCCTCGTACCGCCCCTTGCGCACCACGCGGAGCCCCTCGGGGTTCCCGCGCAGGAACACGTCGCGCCCCAGCCGGTCGCGCGCGACCAGCCGCGCGCCCGCTTCGCGCATCGCGTTGAGCCGTTCGAGTCGCAACTGAAGCCGCAGCGCCAGTTCCTCGGGACTCGGCGACTCCTCGGGATTGCGCGGCAACAGCAGCGCCGATTTGAGATAGGCCAGCCACGCCGCCATCACCAGATAATCGGCGGCAAGCTCTAGCCGCAATGCCCGCGCCTCGTTCACATAAGAGAGATATTGCTCGACCAGTTGGAGGATCGAGATCTGGCGCAGGTCGACCTTCTGGTTGCGGGCGAGCGCGAGCAGCAGGTCGAGCGGCCCTTCCCAGCCATGGATGTCGATCGTGAGGGTGTCGGAAGGGGCGTCGTCGCTCATTGCCGGGGAGTTAAGCAGCCTATGATCCTCCCCCGCAAGGGGGAGGTGGTGCCGAAGGCGACGGAGGGGGAGGAATCACCGAATGCAGTGAGTCCCCCCTGCGTCAGCTACGCTGACACCTCCCCCTGGCGGGCGAGGATCAGGTTCAAACCAACGCCAGCAACGCGTCCCGCTTGGCGATCAGCGCATCGAACGCCGCCGGCTCCGCACCGTCCGCGACCGTCGCCATCGCCCGCTCCAGTCGCGCGACGCATTCGGGTGTCGCCTCGCCGATCAGCCCGGCGATCTCGACCATCTCGTCCATCCGCGCCCAGCAATCGAGCACCACGTCGCAGCCGGCGGCAAGCGCCTGCGACGCCTTCTCGCCCGCGGTGCCCGACAGCGCCTTCATGTCGATGTCGTCGGTCATCAGCAGCCCGTCGAAGCCGATCCGGCCGCGGATGATATCCGCGATCACCTTGGGCGAAAGCGTCGCCGGGCGCTCGCTATCCCAGGCGTCGAACACGACATGGCACGTCATCCCCATCGGTGCTTCATGTAGTCGCGCGAACGGCTCAAGATCGACTTCCAGCGCATCGGGGTCGGCAGTGACCCGCGGCAGGTCATAGTGGCTGTCAACCAGCGCACGGCCATGCCCCGGCATGTGCTTGACCACGCCGACCACGCCGCCGCGCCGCATCCCCTCGAGCATCGCCTGTCCCAGCGCCGCGACGCGCATCGGATCGCCGCCGAATGCGCGGTCGCCGATCGCCGGCGTGACGTCGGCCTGCCGGACATCGAGCAACGGCGCGCAATTCACCGTCACCCCGACCTCGGCGAGCATCATCGCCAGCGCCTGCGCATTCGCCCGCGCCGCCTCGATCGCCGAGATCGGGCCGATCTCGTACAATGCATCGAACGCCGCCCCCGCGGGAAACGCCGGCCATTCGGGTGGCACCATCCGCGACACGCGCCCGCCCTCCTGATCGATCAGGATCGGCAGGTCCGCCCGGCCGGAGAGTTCGCGCAGGCTGGCGGTCAGCCCCTTCATCTGCGCCCGATCGCCGCAATTGCGCTTGAACAGGATATAGCCGAGCGGATCGGCATCGCGGAAAAAGGCGCGCTCGTCGGGCGTGAGTTCATGGCCCGAGACGCCAAAGATTACCGGTTTCATTTGCTCGCCTTAGCCGATCCTCCCCGTCGCGGGGAGGATCAATTGGCGATGAAGCAGTTCTCGCCGGCAACCTTGAGCCGCCCGCAATATTCGCGCGCCTGGGGGTTGCTGCCCGCATTGACGCGCAGTCGCCACACGACCTTGCCGTTTGCCTCGCCGCGCTCGACCGATTTGCCGAGCGGCGCGAGATAGCCGAACCGCTTCGACAGTTGCGCCCAGGCGGTGTTCGCGCCTGCTTCGTTGGGGAAGGCGCCAAGCTGGATCAGCGAGCCCGAGCCCGGACGCGCCGCAGCGGGCCGCGCGCCTGCGACCGTCGAAGTCGACGCCGCCGTCGCCGCGCTCGGTATGTCGAGCTTGACCGTCTTGGTCCCCGGCACGTTGCCGCCCGGCGCGGTGGCCCGCGTTCCCTGCACCGGCGCCTCGGCGACCGCGCCGACATTGATGCTCGAATTGCTCGCCGCGCCCTGGCTGGTCGCGAACACGCTGTCGCCCTCGCCTTCGGCCTTCATGCCACCGGGCTCGTCGGGCTTGACCTTATAGTCGCCGGCGGGCGCCTTGATCAGCACGCCATTGCCTTCGCTTACGCCCTGCGCGCGCTGGTACCAGAGGAAGCCGACCGCGATGAAGCCCAAGACGGCGATCGCCAGCACGGCGAGCAGCATGAAGCGCGCGACCGAATGGTCCTGCGGATATTCCTCCTCGGCCGTTTCCAGCCAGGGAAGCCGATCCTCCTCGTAATCGCCGGTCCGCGCGTTCATTCAGTGCATCTCCTGCACGGCCTCGACACCCATGAGGCCCAACCCATTACGGATAATCTGTCCCACGCCGCGCGCCAAGAACAGCCGTGCGCAGGTGAGCGCAGGCTGGTCGGCGAGCAGGAAGCGGCGCTCCGGACGGTCGTTGCCGACATTCCACAGCGCGTGCAGGGCCGCTGCCAAGTCATAGAGATAGAACGCAATTCGATGCGGCTCACGCGCCAGCGCCGCACCCTCGACGGTGCGCGGGAACTGCGCCGCGAGCTTCACCAACGCCAGCTCTTCCGTATCAAGCAGGGACAGATCGGCGCTGGCGCACGCAATCCCCGCCTCCTCGGCCTTGCGGTGGAGCGACGCGATCCGCGCATGCGCATAGTTCACATAGAAGACCGGATTGTCCTTCGATGCTTCTACCACCTTGGCGAAATCGAAGTCCATCTGCGCATCGGCCTTGCGCGTCAGCATGGTGAAGCGGACGACATCCTTGCCGACCTCGTTCACGACATCAGCAAGCGTCACGAAGTTGCCCGAACGCTTGGACATTTTCACCGGCTCGCCCGCGCGGAGCAGCCGCACCATCTGGACGAGCTTGACGTCGAACCGCGTCTTGCCGCCGGTCAGCGCCTGCACCGCCGCGACGATCCGCTTGACCGTGCCGGCATGATCGGCGCCCCAGATGTCGATCAGCTGGTCGGCCGATTGCGCCTTCTGGAAGTGATAAGCGAGATCGGCGCCGAAATAGGTCCATTGCCCGTTCGACTTCTTGATCGGCCGGTCCTGATCGTCGCCGAACTGCGTCGAGCGGAACAGCGGCAGCTCGACCGGCTCCCAATCCTCGGGCGTCTCGCCCTTGGGCGCCTCGAGCACGCCGTCATAGACCAGGCCGCGCTCGCGCAGCCACGCCTCGGCCGCCTCGGGCTTGCCCGCCGCCTGCAACTCGGCCTCGGACGAGAACAGGTCGTGATGGATGCCGAGCAAGGCGAGATCGGCCTTGATCATCACCAGCATCGACGCGACGGCTTGCTTGCGGAACAGCGCGAGCCATTCTTCCTCGGGCTTGCCGACGAACGTGTCGCCATGTTCAGCCGCGAGCTTCTCGCCGACCGGCTTGAGATACTCGCCGGGATACAGGCCCTCGGGGATCTCGATCGTCTCGCCGAGCGCCTCGCGGTAGCGCAGGTGCGCCGAGCGCGCGAGCACGTCGACTTGCCCGCCCGCGTCGTTGACATAATATTCGCGAACGACCTTGTGCCCGGCAAATTCGAGCAGGCTGGCAAGCGCGTCGCCGACCACCGCGCCCCGGCAATGCCCCATGTGCATCGGTCCCGTGGGGTTGGCCGAGACATATTCGACATTGACCGTCGCGCCCGCGCCTACGTCCGAGCGGCCATAGTCGCCCTGGGCCTCGAGGATCGCATCCAGCTCCCCGCGCCAGGTGTCGTCGGTCAGCGTCAGGTTGATGAAGCCCGGCCCGGCCACCGACACCGCCGAGACTTCGTCGAGCTTCTCCAGTTCGGCCGCGATCTTCTCGGCCAGCGCGCGCGGATTGGTCCCCGCGGGCTTGGCGAGCACCATCGCCGCGTTGGTCGCGAGATCGCCATGGCTGGCATCGCGCGGCGGCTCCACCGTGACCGCGCGTCGCTCCAGCCCGGCAGGCAAGTCGCCGGCGGCGACGAGCGCGTCGAGAGCGGCATCCAGATGCGCGGCAAAACGGACGTAGAGAGTCATCGGGCTTCCAACAGTGAACGAGAGCGCGCGCTCTAGCGGATGCAGGCCCCGGGGACAATTAGTGGCGCGCGCAAGGGAAGGCCCCATCGGTGGCAGCCGTGGGCGGACCTGCCTTCTAGCCCTCTCCCGCTTTCGCGGGAGAGGGTTGGGTGAGGGTCTTCCTTCTTCTACTTCACCCTGCCAGCGTACGCCCGTCCGCCGACAGACGAGACGCCATGCGTCGCAGCTCCGCAAGGACGGGGCCGATGCCGAGCGGCTGCTCTGTGGCTCGCAGCGCTACCCGCGGCTTATCGGACACAAGTTCCGCTTCCAACCCGTGATCGGCGCCCCTCGTCGTCGACTTCCTGTGTGGAGACACAGCTCATCGTTGAAGCGGACGGCAGCCAGCATGATGTCGAGGTCGACGCCCGGCACACGCTCTTCCTAGAGAGCTAGGCTATTGGGTCCTGCGCTTCTGGAACAAGGAGTCCTGGAAAATCTCGACGGCGCGCTGGAGGCCGTCATATCAGCCCTCAACGCGGATCGGCTGGGCTGACGAAGCAAAAGAAGAAGACCTCACCCAACCCTCTCCCGCGAAAGCGGGAGAGGGCTTTAAGAAAGCTGGCCGCGATCGGGAGCGTGAGCAGCCCCTGATCGGCCCAGTAATTTTGATAAAGCCCACGCGATCCCGCCGCGCCTACGACTAGCAAAGTAGGATTTGTTCTGCTTTCGTTCGATAGATGCAACGTCAGCGCCATATCGTTCGATCCGCCGAGTCCGCACGCCGAGCCAGGTCTCGTCGCGTCGGCGCCGCTTCGCTGGCGCTTGCCTGTCGCGTCGCTGTAGAGTCGGCGTCGCGCGGCCGCCGCGTTCGTGTCGCGCGAGTGGCGCTCGATGGTCGCATCAGTGGCGCGCCACAGGCGCGCAAGTGTCGCGTCCGTGTCGCCTCGCGGGCGCTTCCCCGGCGCAAACCCGCCGCTTCCGCGGAAAACCGCGTTTTCGTGTCAAGATTGACAACCAACCCGCACCCTGCGGCCGACTCAAACCCGCACCAAATCCTTCAGCACCCCCGCACTCTTCATGTCCGGGAACAGCTTCGCCGCCGTCCGCGTCGGGGTCAGGTCGAAATGCGAAGCCACCGCGCTGTTGATCAGCGTGTCGACCCCCGTGGTCGGCCGCAGGTCGCGGTTCTCGTAGAGCGCCGCGTCGCCCAGCCCCGGCCAGTCGGCGACCACCCGGCCGCCATTGACTGCGCCGCCGATCAGCATCGCCAGCGCGCCGGTGCCGTGATCGGTCCCCTGCGTGCCGTTGACCTTCACCGTCCGCCCGAACTCGGTGGCGACCACGACCATCGTATCGGCCCAGAGCGGCCCCAGCCCCTGCTGGATCGACCCGATCATCGCATCGAGCCCCTTCAATTGTCCGGTCAGCCGGCCACGCTGCTGCGCATGGGTGTCCCAGCCGCCGGTCTCGATCATCGCGATCCGCGCGCCACCCTCGGCGGTGAGCAATTTGGCAGCGAGCGCGCCGGTCGCCGCGGCATTGCGGCCATTGTCGCCCGCCAAGTCGCTAGTCAGCATCCGCGTCGCGGTCGCCTGCTCCCAGATCGCGTGAAGCTGGGGATCGTCGCGGTACATCGTCGATACCCGCGCGATGAGATCGTCCGAGGCATCCGGCAGCGCCGAAGGCGCATAGCTCGCCACTTCGACCGGCCCGCGCAGTGCCATCGGTATGGTCGCGGCGAGCGCGATCGCGCGGTCGTCGGCGGGCAGCAGCGACAGCAGCCGGTTGAGCCAGCCATCCTTGAGCGCATAGGCACTGCTGCCGCCCGTCTCGAGCACGTTCTGCCCGTCGAAATGCGAGCGCTCGCGATAGGGCGAGGCAACGGCATGGACGAACAGCGCCTGCTTGGCCTGCCACAGCCCCAGCGTGTTGGTCATCGCGGGATGCAGCGCGAAAGTGGCATCCAGCTTGGGCGCGGAGAGGAAGTCCTCGGCGAGCACGCCGCGCTGGCCCACGAACGCCGGATCGCCGATCGGCCCCAGCGTTCCCAGCCCGTCGGCGGCACCGCGCTGGATGATGAAGACGAAGCGGCGCTCGGTGGCGGCTCGGGCGAGCGCCATCCGTGCTCCGAACGCGGAGGTGAGCACCGCGGAGGCGCCGAGCGCCACGAAGCTGCGACGATTGAGCATGACCTATCTCCGCATGAATTCTGGGGCGACGAGCATCAACGCGACGCCCTGCCCCGGGCTTTCGGCCCGCGCGATCGATTGCGCGGTGGCGTCGCTCAGCGCGCCGGGAAACAATGCGGCGGCGCGCGCGCGCGCATCCACGGTGTCGCGGGTGCGCTGCGCCAGCCGCTCGGCCGCCTCGACCCGGCGCATCACGGCGTCGGGTCCGGCCCAGCTTCCCGCGACATCCTCCCAGCCCGCCGGCGACCCCGGCTTCCACACCGGTTGCCCGAGCTGAGTCATCAATCCGTTCATCGCCATCGGCGGCAATTGCTCGGCGCCAAGGCCGCGCAACGCGGAGATCGTCCACTCCCAGGGCGACTTGAACTTGACGGGCGCCGCCACCCAGCATTCGGGCGCCTCGACCAGTGCGCGATACACGGTCGGCAAGTCGCCCCCCGAGCGCAGGAACGCCGTCTCGAGCTCGCCGACCAGCGCCAATGGCGGATCGTCCCCGGCGAAATGGCGCGCCAACTTGGTGGCGATGTGCCGTGCCGTCGCGGGATGCGTCGCGAGCAGGTCGAGCACCGACGCGGCCTGCGCCTCGCCCTGCTGCGGCCAGCTCTTGCCCAGGATCGTCCGCGCGCCCGGCTCGTGCAGCCGCGGCACGAAGACGAAGCTTCCCTCGCCACCCCCTGCGGGACCACGCCCGAGACCGGCGACGGTCCAGCCGGTCATCGCGCGGGCGAATTCGGTGACGTCGGCCTGGCTGTAGCCGGTGCGCACGCCCAGCGTATGCAGCTCCAATATCTCGCGCGCCAAATTCTCGTTGAGCCCGGCCTTCGGCCCGCGCCTGCCCGCCTGACCGAAGGGGCTGTTCGGCCCCACCGACTGCGCCTGGTCGAGATAGACCAGCATCGCCGGATGCCGCTCGACCGCATGGAGCATGTCGCCGAATTTGCCGAGCACGTGCGGCCGCACCGCTTCGAACTCGAGGCTGCCGGCGAGCCCGACCATCTCGAGCTTGTCCGCCGACACGGCGAAGTGGTTCGCCCAGAAATGCACCAGCCGCTCGACGAACGGCGCCGGCGCATTGAGCGCGGTCAGTGCGCGCGCCGAAACTGCGGCGGCATAATGATCGCGCGCCTGCAGCCGCGCCTGACGGCGGACCTGCGCGGCGGGGCCGTCTGGATCGCGGGGCATCGGCATCGCCTGCATCCGCGCCGATCCGCGCATCGCCGGCTCGACTTCCATCTCGGGCTTGGCAGTGGCGGCCTGCGCCATGCCGCGCCGGGCCTCGCGAAGCGCACGACGATAGTCCGCGATCTCGGCGACGATCTGCGTGCTCGGCGTAAGCGCGGCGATCGCCGGCGGGGTCGCGTCATACCGTGCGAATTGCGCGAGCAGCCAGCGGGCCGGATCCTCGCCTGGCGCATCACCGGGACGTCCACCCAGGCCGAACCGATTGAGCGCGATGCTTGCCTTGGCCATGATCACCTCTGCTTGCCCGCCACTCTCGATAGCCAAGGCTTGTCGCAGAAGTTTGTCAGCCGATCGGCTCGCCGCGATTCTTGCACGGACTGCAACTGCTGCGAACGTGCTTTGCGTTTGCCGTTTCTGTTGCAGTGCAGCATTATTTGTTTCGAGAACAGAACAAGACACAGGATGCCGGTCTGGCTCTTTCGAGTTTTTGAAGGAGACAAGATCGTGACTCGTTTTCTGATTGCGGCCGCTGCCGCCACCATCGCTTTCGCCACGCCCGCCCTCGCCAAGGAGCGTGTGTTCACCCATGAGGGCGTGACCTACGCCTACACCTCGACCCAGAGCGATTCGGGTCTCGTCCTCGAAGGCAAGGCCTCGACGGGCAGCAAGTTCCGCTTCGTCGTCAAGGGCGACTGGGTGCAGGGCTATGCCGGCGGCGCCCGCGTCGCTTTCCGCACGCCGAAGCGCGGCGCGGCAGTGCTGGTCGCACAGCGCTGAACGTTTCCAGGGGCCTTCGCGTGCGAGGGCCCCTTATTGTTTAGAAGCCTTCGGGCAGTTCGATCGGCCCGACGACCTCGCGGTAGCGGGCGATCGCATAGCGGTCGGTCATCCCCGCGATGAAGTCGGCGATGTGCCGACTGCGCCAAGGCTCCTCGCCGGGCAGCGCGTCGCGCCACTCGGCGGGCATCCGCGCCGGCTCCGCGGCATAGGCCGCGAACAGTCCGGCGACCACGTCGTGCGCCGCCTGCGCCGCTTCGAGCTGGCTCGGATGGTGGTAGAGATTGGCGTACATGAAGCGCTTGAGCCCGCGCTCGGCGTCGCGCATCGCCTCCGAGAAGGTGACGAGGCAGCGTCCCGCCGCGCGGACATCCTCGACCGTCTCGATCTTGCCTTCGTCCAGATTCGTCCGCGTCGCGCCGATCAGGTCGTTGACCATCGCGCCGATCTGCGAGCGGATCAGCTCGCCGACCAGCCGCTTGGCGGGGATGCCGGGAAACTTGGCTTCGACGCGCCGCCAGCCCTCCGCGATCATCGGCACTTCCATCAGCTGATCGAGGCCGAGCAGCCCGGCGCGGAGGCCGTCGTCTATGTCGTGGTTGTCGTAGGCGATGTCGTCGGCCAAGGCCGCGACCTGCGCCTCGAGCGACGGCCAGCGCCGCAAATCCAGGTCGAATTGCGCATCCGCGGCGGCGAGCGCCCATTCGGGCGCCGCGATCGGCCCATTATGCTTGGCGAGCCCTTCGAGCGTCTCCCAGCTCAGATTAAGCCCGTTCCACGTCGGATAGGGCCGGTCGAGCTCGGTCAGCGTGCGCAAGGTGTGCCCGTTATGGTCGAACCCGCCCTGCCCGCCGAGCGCCGCCTCCAGCGCATCCTCGCCGGCATGGCCGAACGGCGGATGGCCGATGTCGTGCGCGAGGCACAACGCCTCGGTCAAATCCTCGTTGAGTCCGAGCGCGCGGGCGATCGTCCGCCCGATCTGCGCGACCTCGAGGCTGTGGGTCAGCCGCACGCGGAAATGGTCGCCATCTGGCGCCATGAAAACCTGGGTCTTGTGGCGCAGCCGCCGGAAGCTGATCGAATGGATGATCCGATCGCGATCGCGCTGGAAGGCGTCGCGCGGCCCGCGGACAGTCCCGCTTTGTTCCCCGTGGAGGCGCCCGCGGCTTCGTTCCGGTGTACTCGCCCAGGAAGAAATCGCTGTCACGCGCACGCCTCTAGCCGTTCGGGCTGGGCTTGTCGAAGACTTCGCGGAAGAATAGCCAAGGCGACGCCCGGGGCGCTTGCGATGGCGCCCTCCTCTGTTACCTTCCGCAATCAGCAGGGAGGCAGGATGCTAATGGCCATAATCGCTCTGGAACCGCCCCAGGCCGTCACGTCCCCGGCGCCAGCCCCGACCCAGGCCGGCAGGGTAACCGGCGTCGGCGGCATCTTCATCAAGAGCAGCGACCCGCGGGCGCTTGCCGCCTGGTATCGCGATACGCTGGGCATCGAGCTCGAAACCTGGGGCGGCGCGCTCTTGCGCTACGATGCGCCTGACCACCCGCCACATCTGGTGTGGAGCCCCTTCGCCACCAAGAGCAAATATTTCGCGCCCTCGACACGGGAGTTCATGCTCAACTTCGCGGTCGACGATCTCGACGCGATCGTCGCGAAGCTCAAGGCGAAGGGCGTGGCGATCCTCGATCGCAGCAATGATGAAAATGGGAAGTTCGCGTGGCTGCTCGATCCCGAGGGCACCAAGATCGAACTCTGGCAGCCGAAGGCGTAACCGCCGGCCCGCTTACACTCAGTCGCCGAGCTTGGTCACCTTTTGCCCCGCCTCGCTGGTGAACACGAAGGCGGACACGTCCGATTTGCGCAGCGAATTGACGAAAGCCTGGGCTTCGGCGGCGGTCTTGAACGGACCGGCGAGGACGCGGTTGGTCGCGCGCAGCGGCGTCGACCAGGCGGACTTACCCTTGAACGTCGCCGGCGCCTTGGCGGTGACTGCCTTCCACGCCTTGGGCAGGCTCGCGGCGTTCGCGCCGCCGGCAACCTGCACCCAGATCCGCGCGGGCTCGGCTTTGGGCTTGGGTTCGGCTTTCTTTGCCTTGGGATCGGGCTTTGCCGGGTCCGGCTTCTTGCCGGTCTTGGAGTCTGGCTTGGCGGGATCCGGTTTGCGAATGTCCTTGCCCTTAGCGATGGGCTCGGCCGGTTCGGGCTTTGGCTTTGCAATCGGCTTGGCGGGCGCGGGTTTGGGCGCCGGACGAGGAGACTCGGCTGCGGCGATGCGCGTCGGCTCGGGTGGCAGTTCCACAGGGGTCGCGGTGACGATCTGGAGCTCTTCGGCGGGAATGGTGATCCCGGCGACGATCGAGGCGAGAACCGTGTCTTCCTGCCCGACGCGCGCGGGTCCAGGCGGCGCCGGTTCGGGCTTAGCCGCCGCGGCGACGGCAGGAAGGGCATTGCCCTCGCTCGGTGCCGGACGCGCAGTGGCGGGGACCGTCTCCACCTGCCGCGCAGGCGCAGGCGCAACGGCGGGCGTGACCGTGGGAGCGGGTGCGGTGTCGCTGCGCGCCGTATCGCCGACCGAGCTTGCCGCGGGGCTCCCCTGCCCCGGCGCGCGGATAGCGCTGCGTTCAGCTGGCCGTGTCTCTCGGCTGGCGACCACGGGCGCGGCCGTCGAGCGAACCGGCGCATCGATCTCTTCGGCGCGCGGCGCCGGCAACGGCTGCACCATCGGACCCGAAGCACGTGCGAGGCTGGGCGGGCTCGGCAGCGGCGCCGCCGCGGCGGTTTGCACCGGCGGCTGGCTAGGAATGGGATCACGCGCAGGCGGCGCGACGTTGCGCGCGTCACGCTCGCGTTCGCGACGCGAGCGGCGGTCGCGCTGCGGCTTTGCCGTTGAGCGCACCGGCTGGGTCTGCGCCTGCGCGAGCTGGGTCGGGCGGGCCGCCGCGACATATTGCGGCAATTGCGGTGCCTGGCGCGCATCCGCGAGCCGCACCGCGCTCGGCGAGAGCTGGCCGAAATGCACCGCGAAGGCGCGATCGGCAGGCGCGAGATTGGCAAGGCGGCGGAAGAACGGCGCCAGCGAATGGCCCATATTGCCCGGCATCATGCTCGCCGCGATCCGCTCGGCACCGGGCATGTCGCCGTTCATCGCGAGGACGAAGGCCCGCGCGCGCCACGCCGCGCGGTCGCTCTTGCGCAGCAATGGATCGAGCTGGCGCATCGATTCCTCGACATCGCCCGAAATCCCCAGCGACAGTGCGTAGCGCCGCACCGTCTCGTCGTCGCGCTCGCCTTGCAGCGCCACCTTGTAATCGGCCTGGGCGAGGCCCGGCTGGCCGAGCAGGTCATAGGCGAAACCACGATCGCCGGCATAGCCGCGCGGCGAGAGGCCGCGTGCCTCGGCCGCCTGGAACAGCCGCAGCGCCTCGCCCGGCCGCTCCATCCGGACCAGGGTGGAACCGCGCCCGGCGAGGATGCCCGGATTGGTCGGGTCGATCGTCTCGGCGCGCGCAAAGAAAGCCAATGCGGCGGCCGTGTCACCCAAGTGCACGCTCAGATTGCCTGCCTCGAGCAAGGCACGCACGTTGCGCGGATCGGCGGCGAGCACGCGCATTTCCTCCGCCAGCCGATCGGCGTCTGGATTGGGCACCGGCACCAGCCCGGTCTGGGCAAGGGCCGGACTGCCGGCCGCGGCGGCGAGCGCGAGTGCCAGCGCAATCGGTCGCAGGAAGGGAATCTGCTTCATCGAGCGATCAGCCAGACACGCCATTGGATGAACCGCCAATGACACGTCGCCGGCGTCTCGCCGAAGCGAGGGGCGCCGGCGACGAATGCCTATTGGTTGTTCTGGCTGCGCAGGAAGCGCGGGATGTCGAGCGGGTCCTTGTCGTCATCCTCGTGCGCCTTGGCGGCGCCGCGCGATGCCATTCGCTCGAACAGCGTGCCACCGGCGCGACGGCCCGCGGGCTTCGCCTCGGGTGCGGGCTCCTCGTCGGCACCGCCCGTCAACCAGCGGCGGCGGCTGGTCAGTTCGGGCGCGGGCGCAGGCTCGGGCTCGGGCGCTTCGAGCGGCATCGCGCTGCTCTCGCCGAGCAGCAGTTCGTCCGACTCCTCGGCCTCGTCATAGCGCGTTTCCGGCTCGGGCTCGATCGCGTCGGGGGCTTCGAGCTCGAGCGGCTCGGAGGCCAGTTCGGGCGCTTCCTCGGCGGCGTAGCTCGGCTCGGAGAAGCCAGGCTCGGCAGCAGGCGCAGCGGGCTCCGCCGCGGCGGCAGCGGCACTGCGACGCGGGGTCGAGAAGGAGAAGACACGCGGCTGCTCGGCGGCGGGCACGATGCGCGCCTGAGCGTCGGCATCGATGCCGGTCGCGACGACCGACACGCGGATCTTGCCTTCGAGGTCGGGGTTGAACGCCGAGCCCCAGATGATGTTTGCGTCAGGATCGACCAACTCGCGAATGTGGTTCGCAGCCTCGTCGACTTCGAGCAGGCGCATGTCCTCGCCGCCGGTGATCGAGACGATCACGCCCTTGGCGCCGTTCATGCTGACGCCGTCGAGCAGCGGGTTGGCGATCGCCTTCTGCGCGGCGATCAACGCACGGTCGTCGCCGTCCGCCTCCCCGGTGCCCATCATCGCCTTGCCCATCTCCTGCATCACCGAGCGGACGTCGGCGAAGTCGAGGTTGATCAGGCCCGGCATCACCATCAGGTCGGTGATGCCGCGAACGCCCTGCTGAAGGACCTCGTCGGCCATCTCGAACGCCTGCTTGAATGTCGTGTTGGCGTTGGCGATCAGGAACAGATTCTGGTTCGGGATGACGATCAGCGTATCGACGTACTTCTGCAGCTCTTCGATGCCGGCATCTGCCGATTGCTGGCGGCGGCGGCCTTCGAACGCGAACGGCTTGGTCACGACGCCGACGGTGAGGATGCCCATGTCACGCGCGGCCTTGGCGATCACCGGGGCGGCGCCGGTGCCGGTGCCGCCGCCCATGCCCGCGGCGATGAAGCACATGTGTGCGCCTTCGAGGCTCTTCTGAACCTGATCGATCGTCTCTTCGGCCGCTGCGCGGCCGATTTCGGGACGCGAACCGGCGCCGAGGCCCTGGGTGATCTTCGCACCGAGCTGGATCCGCTGCCCCGCCGACGACTGCTTGAGCGCCTGCGCGTCGGTGTTCGCGACGAGGAACTCGACTCCCAACACATCGGCGCGGATCATGTTCGCGATCGCGTTACCGCCCGCGCCGCCGACACCGATCACCGTGATCTTGGGGGTCAGTTCGTCAACGTCGGCCGGAAGGAATTCGATGCTCATCCAAAATCTCCTACGGCGCCGCCACCGCGCTAGCGCGGCACCCAATCACCCTGTGATGCACCAAGGGCTTGGTTGACTCTAGTGGAAACCGCCCCGCCGGTCGTATTTCTTTAATAATTCGACCGGAACGCCGCCATCAAGCGCTGAAGAACCGCGCCCGGACTCGCCTTGGTGACGATCTGGTGGCTCGACGGCTCGAGCGCGCGCAGGTCGATCGGGTCCGCCGCGGCGAAGCGCGCGAGCCCGGCGAGCGTGGCGAAGGCGGGGCCGGCATGCGCCTCGGGAAGGGCGATCAACCCCTTGGGCCGGCCGACGCGGACCGCATTGCCGAGCGATTGCTGCGCGTAATCGGCGATGCCCTTCAGCTCGGCGCCGCCGCCGGTAAGCACGATCTGGCGGCCGATCGGATCCTGGAAGCCGAGCTTCTTCAGCTCCTTCTGGATCTCGGCCATCAGCCGCTCAAGCCGCTGGCGGATCGTCGCGTTCAATTGCGCCTTGGTGATGCGCGGCCCCTCGGCGCCGTCATCGGGAATGGCGAGCTGGACGTCGATCATCTCGTGATTGTCGCGGGGGCTGAGGTTCGCCGACCCGTGGAAGCATTTGGTTCGCTCGGCCCAAGTCCGCGCGGTGCCGAATGCCGAGGCGATGTCGTCGGTAATGTCGGCCGAACCCATCGGGATCGACGCGAGGCCGGCGAGCACGCCGCCGGCGAATACCGAAACGTTGGTGACGCCCGCACCGATCTCGACGAGCGCGACGCCAAGTTCGCGCTCTTCGTCGGTAAGGCAGGCGAGGCCCGTCGCCACCGGCGCGGCGATGATCGAACGGACCTCTAGATGCGCCGAACGGACGCACAAATCCAGATTGCGGACCGGCGATCCCTCTGTCGAGACGACGTGGATGTCGATGCCGAGCCGGTCGGCATGCAGCCCCAGCGGGCGCTTGACCCCGGCGAGGCCGTCGATCGTATAGCAGGTCGGCTGGGCGTGGAGCACCATCTTGCCCTGCGGGTCGATCGCGTCGCGCCCGGCCTTGAGCAGTTCGTCGATATCCGCCTGCTCGACCCGGTGCCCGCCGAGATCGGCCTCGAGCTTGACCACGTCGGAGAGCAGTCCGCCCGCCGAGAAGCTGACCCAGACGTCCTCGATATTGGTGCCGGCGATGCGCTCGGCCTGCTCGACCGCCTCGCGGATCGCGAGCTCGGTCGCGTGCATGTCGGCGACATAGCCGCGCTTGACGCCGCGGCTCTCGCGCTGGCCGGTGCCGAGCACGACGAGATGGCCGTCATCGGTGCGCTGCGCGATCAATGCCGAGACCTTGGACGACCCCACGTCGAGCGCGGTGATCAGCCCTTCCGGTACTACTTTGGCCATCGTCTATTCCCCTGTTTCAACGCGGGTCGCCGCCGCCTGCCCAACCGGCCGCTGCATCACCATATTCCCTGGTACGCGCATGTCGAAGCGGATCGTACCTTTTCTTAGCAGACCTTGCGCTGCATCCAACTCTGCGAATTTGCGTAAGGACTTAGCGGCCTCTTCCTCGCCTTCGGGTAGCTGGAGCTTCTCGCCGGTGGTGAAGGTGAGGTCCCAGCGGCGATTGCCGACCCAGGTCGCCGCCTTGACCAACGGCTTGATCGACGGGACTGCATCGAGCAGCTTGCGCCGCGCCGGCTCCTGCGCATTGGCGCCCTCGCCCACCAGTAGCGGCAGATCGGGCATCGCATCGGTCGACACCGGCTCGAGCGGCACGCCGGTCGGATCGACTAGCATCAACTGGCCGTGGCTCTGCCAGATCGCCGCGGGCTCGCGCTCGACGATGAAGATCCTCAGCGTGTTGGGCAGGCGCCGCGAAACCCGCGCGTCCTTGACCCACGGATATTTGAGCAGCCGCTCGCGCACCTCGGCGATGTCAACCAGCGGCATCGCCAGCGAATTCTGATCGAGCGCCTGGCGGAACACCGTGTCACGGTCCATCCGCTTGAGCCCGTCGATCTGGATCTCGTCGACCTTTAAGCCGACTTCGCCCACCATGTCCGCCGCGGCGATGCCGGTGGCGGCCGGGACGCCGAACCAGGTCGCGATCCCCAGCGCCACCGCGCCGACCGTGCCGACGATGCTCCACGTCGCGATCCGGGTCAGCGTCGCCTGGCTGAACGGCAGCGCCGCCACCGCCTGGTCGAGCAGGCTCGCGCGCTTCGGCCGCCGCGCGGGCTTGCGCTTCTTGGGCGCGGCGCCGCGTCGGGTCGCGGTCCGCTGGGTCGGACTCCGGCTCAAAGCGCCTCGTCCACGATGCGCTGGACCAGTTCCGGATAGGAGATGCCGAGATGCTTCGCCTGTTCGGGAACTAGGCTGAGCGGCGTCATGCCTGGCTGCGTGTTGACCTCGAGCAGGAACAGTCCGTCGACGCCCTGGCTGTCGTCCCAGCGAAAGTCCGAGCGCGAGCAGCCCTTGCAGCCGAGCAGCCGGTGCGCGTCGAGCGCGATGCGCTTGCAGGCATCGGCGACGTCCTCGGGAATGTCGGCGGGAAAGACATGCTCGGTGAGCCCGTCGGTATATTTGGCGTCGTAATCGTAGAAGCCGTTGCGCGGCTTGAGCTCGGTGACGCCGAGCGCCTGGTCGCCCAGGACGGCCGTAGTCAGCTCGCGCCCGCGGATGAACGGCTCGGCGAGCAGTTCGTCGAATTCCTGCCACGGCCCGCGCACGTCGCGGCCGATCGGATTGCCGTAATTGCCCTCGGCGGTGACGATCGCGACGCCGACCGACGAGCCTTCGTTGACGGGTTTCAGGACATAAGGCCGCGGCAGCGGGTCTCGCGCGTACAGCTCCTCGCTGCGCACCATGCGGCCGCCGGGCATCGGAATGCCGTGGGAGACGAGCGCCTGCTTGGTCAGCTGCTTGTCGATCGCGATCACCGAAGTGACGAGGCCGGAATGGGTATATTTCAGCCCCATCAGGTCGAGCGTGCCCTGGACCGTGCCGTCCTCGCCCGGGGTTCCGTGAAGTGCGTTGAACACGAGGTCGGGCTGAAGCGCGGCGAGCTTGGTGGCGACGTCGCGGTCCATATCGACGCGACTGACGCGGTGGCCGAGCCCCTCGAGCGCATCCGCGACGCCGTTCCCCGACATCAACGACACTTCGCGCTCCGCGGACCAGCCGCCCATGAGGACGGCAATGTGGAGAGCGGTGAAGCGGGTCACAGCTGTTCCCCGGCGAAGGCCGGGGCCCAGACCTCAAACCAAATCGCACGCGGCAGCGTGCACTTCGGCGCGCTGCGCCGAATCTGGGCCCCGGCCTTCGCCGGGGAACAGGAAAACGCACTCACTTTTCGATTCCAATCCGTTGGATTTCCCACTCCAGCATCACGCCGGACTGCGCCTTCACCTTGGCGCGGACGTCCTCGCCTAGCGCCTC
The DNA here is from genome assembly GCF_058782005.1 of Sphingomonas sp. FW306-1B-B10E. Classification (NCBI taxonomy): domain Bacteria; kingdom Pseudomonadati; phylum Pseudomonadota; class Alphaproteobacteria; order Sphingomonadales; family Sphingomonadaceae; genus Sphingomonas; species Sphingomonas sp. FW306-1B-B10E. Next base: position 8,803 of record NZ_JBYSXG010000010.1, on the reverse strand, counting down.
GATGTCGGCAGACGACGCATTGCCCAGGTTGAGCAGGAAATTGCAGTGCTTTTCGCTGACCTGCGCATCGCCCCGCCGCAAGCCGCGGCAGCCGGCGGCGTCGATCAGCGCCCATGCCTTGTGGCCGTCGGGGTTCTTGAAGGTCGAGCCGCCGGTCTTGGAGCGCAAAGGCTGCGATTGCTCCCGGGCGGCGGCGATGTGGTCCATCTCCGCCTGGATCGCAGCGGGATCTCCGCGCTCGCCGCGAAACGTCGCACTGACGACGATCGCGCCCGCGGGTAATTCGCTGTGGCGATAGGTGTAGCCGAGATCGCCGAGCTGGAGGGTCCGTCTCTCGCCGTCACGCAGGACGACCTCACATTCGACGAGTATGTCCTTGGTCTCGCGGCCATAGGCGCCGCCGTTCATTCGCACGAAGCCGCCGACCGTGCCGGGTATCGAACGCAGGAACTCGACCCCGGCGATGCCCGCGTCGCGCGCCTTGGACGAGACGAGGATCCCCGACGCACCGCCACCGCAGCGGAGCGTGGTGACATCGACCTGCTCGACGCTAGCGAATGCCTTGCCGAGCCGAACGACCACGCCCGGCACGCCGCCGTCGCGGACGATCATGTTCGATCCGAGGCCCAGCCCCATCACGGGGATCGACGGGTCGAGCGCGTAGAGGAAGTTGGCGAGATCCTCGGCATCGGCAGGTTCGAATAGCCACTCCGCCGCGCCGCCACTCTTGAACCACACGAGCGGCGCAAGCGGGGCGCCATGGGTCAGCTTGCCGCGAACGGGGGGTAAGGCGTAGCAGACTTCACTCACTTAAGGCCCCTCCCCTTCAGGAGCATCAGGTCGGCCATGCTCCCAGCATGGCCTGAACAGCGCGGGGCGCTGTTCACCTGATGCTGGGTTGGGGTGGGGCATGTCCACAGGCGATCGGCTCGGTGAGACGGACAGGCCCCGCCCCCAACCCCTCCCCTGAAGGGGAGGGGCTTAGAGAAGCGGCCACCGCTCACTTCCATCCCCAGAACTTGGCCCATTGCTGCCATGCTGCCAAGTTCGCCTCCGCCGCCTTCTGCCCGGCTTCCTGCATCGCGGTCATCTGCTTGCCCGCGTCGAGCATCTTCTGCGCGGCGTCGATCTGCGCCTTTTGCGCGCGCAGGATCTCGCGCTGCATCTCGACCGCAGTGGAGAACCAGTCGCTCATGCCGCCGCTCCCTGCCGGACCTGCTCGATCGCGGGCGCGAGCCCTGCCGCCCACTTGGTGATGTCGCCGGCGCCGAGGCACACGACCATGTCGCCGGGGACGGCCATCTCGGCAAGCACCCGCGCCAGCGCTTCGGCATCGGCGACCGCCGCGACCGAACGGTGCCCGCGCCGCTTGATCCCTTCCACCAGGGCCTCGGAATGGACGCCCTCGACCGGCTGTTCGCCCGCAGCGTAGACCGGCGCCACCAGCACCATGTCGGCATCGTTGAACGCCTGCGCGAAGTCGTCCATCAGATTGCCGAGCCGCGAATAGCGGTGCGGCTGGACCACGGCGATCACCCTGCCCTCGGCGCTCTCGCGCGCGGCGGCGAGCACCGCGCGGATCTCGACCGGGTGGTGGCCGTAATCGTCGATCACCGTGACGCCCTGCGTCTCGCCGACCTTGGTGAAGCGGCGCTTGACCCCGCCGAAGCGCCCGAACCCCTTCTGGATCGTCACGTCGGGGATGCCGAGCTCGAGCGCGACGCCGATCGCGGCGAGCGCGTTCTGGACGTTGTGCCGGCCCGGCATCGGCAGCTCGATATTCTCGATCGATCGCGTCGTGCCGTCGCGATTGCGGATGATCGCCTCGAAGCGATTGCCACCCGAATGCGGGGTGACGTTGACGCCGCGCACGTCCGCCGACGCCGCGAAGCCGTAGGTCACGATCCGCCGGTCGCGGACGCGCGGGATGATCGCCTGCACCTCGGGATGATCGAGGCAGAGCAGCGCCGCACCGTAGAAGGGCACGTTCTCGACGAACTCGACATAGGCGTCCTTGGCGCGGTCGAAGCTGCCATAATGATCGAGATGCTCGGGATCGATATTGGTCACCACCGCGATCGTGCCGTCGAGCCGCAAGAAGCTGCCGTCGCTCTCGTCGGCCTCGACCACCATCCAGTCGCTGTCGCCCAGCCGCGCGTTCGAGCCGTACTGATTGATGATCCCGCCGTTGATCACGGTCGGGTCGACCCCACCGGCATCGAGAAGCGCCGCGACCATCGACGTCGTCGTGGTCTTGCCATGCGTCCCCGCGACCGCGACGGTCGACTTCAGCCGCATCAGCTCGGCGAGCATCTCGGCGCGGCGCACCACCGGCACGCGGCGCTCATAGGCCGCCTCGACCTCGGGATTGGTCCGCACGATCGCGGTCGACACCACGACCACTGCGGCATCGCCGATATTCTCGGCCTTGTGCCCGATCGCGATCGGAATGCCGCGGTCGCGCAGGCCTTGGACGACATAGCCCTCGGCGACGTCGCTACCCTGCACCTTGTAGCCCAGATTGTGCATCACTTCGGCGATGCCCGACATGCCGATGCCGCCGATCCCGACGAAATGGATCGTGCCGATGTCGGTTGCGACACCCTTCATGCGTGAGCGAGCCTTCCCTGAATGGCCGCGCGACGCACCTTGATCGGCGCGGTCGGGGCGTGAATCGATTCGACGAGATCCGCGAGGTCGCTCGCCGCATGCGGCCGCCCGACGCTCTTGGCGCGGGTCGCGGCGTTCTCCAGGCCCTGGGTGTCGAGCCCGAGCTTCTGGATCTGCTTGGCAAGCTCGGTCGCGGTAAAGGCGCGCTGCGAGATCGTCCGCGCGCCGCCGGCATTGGTGATCTCGCGGGCATTGGCGGTCTGGTGGTCGTCGGTCGCGCTCGGCAGCGGCACGAGGATCGCCGGACGCCCGGCCGCGGTCAGCTCGGCGATCGTCGACGCGCCGGCACGGGCGATGACGATATGCGCCCAGGCAAGCGCCTCGGGCATGTCGGTGATGTAGGTCGAGACGTCGGCCGGGATGCCGTGCGCCTGGTATTTGGCGCGCACTGCGTCGATGTCCTCGATCCGCGCCTGATGGGTCACCTGCAGCCGGCGGCGGAAATGCACCGGGAGCAGCGCCAGTCCATCGGGGACCACCTTGCTCAGCACCGTGGCGCCCTGGCTGCCGCCGGTCACCAGCACCCGGAAGATGCCGTCCTCGTCGAGCACCGGATAGGGCCGATCGCGAAGCGCCAGCACCGCCTCGCGCACCGGGTTGCCGATCAGATGCGTCTTGCGCTTCCAGCCGGACTTCATCCGCTCGACTTCGTCATAGGACGTGGCGATGGCGGTGACGCGTCCCGCAACGAAGCGGTTCACCCGGCCGAGCACGGCGTTCTGCTCGTGGATCACGGTGGGAATACCGGCACGGAAAGCGGCAAGCAGCGCCGGCAATGCGGGATAGCCCCCGAAGCCGATTACGGCCGCCGGACGCGATTCCTTGAACAGGCGCAGCGCCATCGAGCGTCCCGCCATGATACGACCGGCCGCACGGATATAGCCGAGCGGCCCGCCGCCCAGCCGTCCGGCGGGCAGCACATGCGTGTCGATTCCGTCGAACAGTCCCGGAAAGCGCACGCCGCGATCGTCGCTCACCAAAGCGACCTTGTGCCCCCGGTTCGCCAGCTCCGCGGCGAGCGCGGCGGCGGGCACCATGTGCCCCCCGGTACCGCCTGCTGCCAGGACATAGCTGCGCGTCTTCGTCATCCCTTACTCCACCGACCCGTATATGGCGAGCGCTTCAGATACGGGTTTCGGCGTGTGAAGGCGAGCAGCAACCCGTATCCGATCGACAGCGCGATCATCGACGAGCCGCCATAGCTGATGAACGGCAGGGTCATGCCCTTGGACGGCGCGATGCCGGTGTTGACCGCCATGTTGATCATCGCCTGCACGCCGAACTGCGCGGCGAGCCCCGAGGCGGCGAGCAGGCGGAACGCGTCCTCCTCGTCGAGCATCTTCATGAACACCCGGATCACGATCGCGGCATAGAGCAGCACGATCACCATGCACGAGATCAGCCCGAACTCCTCGCCGATCACCGAGAAGATGTAATCGGTGTGCGCCTCGGGCAGCTTGAACTTGACCTGGCCGCTGCCCGGCCCCGCGCCGGTGAGCCCGCCCGCGCTCAGCGTCTGGTGCGCCATGTCGACCTGGTAGCGGTCGGCGAGCGCGGCTTCCTTGGTCGGGAAGAGGAAGTTGTCGATGCGGGTGCGCGCGGTGCTGTAGAACAGATAGGCGGCGACCACGCCGGCGATCGCCGTGCCGATCAGTCCGCCGATCGCCAGCGCAGAGATGCCCGAGATCGTCAGCAGGATCAGCCAGACCGTCCCGAACACGATCGTCTGGCCGAAATCGGGCTGGAGCATCAGCAGGATCGCGATCACCGCAGTCACGCCGCCGGTGATGAACAAGACCGGCAGCTCGGGATCCTTGGCACGGAACGACAGCATCCACGCGGTCGCGACAATGAAGAACGGCTTGAGAAATTCGGACGGCTGGAGGTCGGAGACGCCGAGATCGAGCCAGCGCCGCGCGCCGTTGGTCTCCGATCCGATGATCGGCACCAAGGCGAGCAACCCTAGGAACACCACCGCGCCGACCAAAGCGAAGCGCCGCGCGACGGTGATCGGCAGCATCGACACGCCGATCAGCACGGGCACCGACAGGCACACCCACATCAGCTGGCGCCAGAAATAGTGCATCGCCGGCATGATGTGCGTGGCGTCCGAATAACGCTTGGCGGTCGCGGGCGAGGCCGCGGCGACGGCGACCAGCCCGATCGCGATGAGCAGCATCGCGAGCAGCAGCAGCATCCGGTCCACTTCCCAGAACCACATGCCGGCGCGCGTCGTATTGGCGCGGCCGAGCTGCTTGCTCACCCGGCGCTTGACGTCGCCACGGGCCCGGTCGGTGTCGGCAGCCTCGCTCATCCGAGCGCGCTCACGGCGTCGCGGAACGCCCGCCCGCGCGCTTCGTAATCCTTGAACTGGTCGAAAGACGCGCAGGCGGGGGAAAGCAGCACCGTCTCGCCGGGCGCGGCGTTTGCGGCGGCGCTGACCACCGCGGCATCGAGCGTGTGCGAACGCTCGACCGGCATCTCGCCTTCGAGCAGCGACGCGAACAGGTCGCCCGCCTCGCCGATCGTATAGGCTTTTACGACATGAGCGAAACCGGGTCGACACGCTTCGAGGCTGTCAGTCTTGGCCTTTCCGCCGAGGATCCAGTGCACGCGCGGATAGGCGAGTAGCGCCGGCGTGGTCGAATCGGCGTTGGTCGCCTTGCTGTCGTTGACGAACAGCACGCCGTTTTTGGTCGCGACGCGCTCCATGCGGTGCGGCAGGCCGGGGAAGGTTTCGAGGCCCTTGTCGATCGCGGCCTTGTCAATTCCCAGCGCCTCGCAGGCGGCGATCGCGGCGAGCGCATTCTGGGCGTTGTGCGGCCCCTGCAACGCCGGCCAGCGCGACTGGTCCATGCACACGCCCGGCGCGATCTTGCGGACGTCCTCGCTGCGGCCCGCTACCGCCAGCTGCCGGGCGATGTCGGCGGAGGGCGCGTCGCCGATGCCGATGACCGCGGCATGGCCCGCGGACTGCATTGCGAACAGCCGCGCCTTGGACGCGGCATAACCTTCGAACCCGTCATAGCGATCGAGATGATCCGGGGTGAGGTTGAGTAGCACCCCGACGTCGCAGTCGAGGTTGAAGGTCAGGTCGATCTGGTAGCTTGAGAGCTCTAGCACATAGACCCCGCCTTCGGGCAGCGGATCGCGACCTAGGATCGGGTGGCCGATATTGCCGCCGGCGAGGCTCGGCAGCCCTGCGGTGCGGCAGATGTGATCGATCAGCGCCGTGGTCGTCGACTTGCCGTTGGTGCCGGTGACGCCAACGACCTTGTGCGGTGGCAGTTCGGCGCGCGCCTGCGCGAACAGCTCGATGTCACCGACTATGGGCACGCCATATTTTGCGGCCTTTTCGGCGACGGGATGCCGATTAAGCGGCACTCCAGGAGAAACGACGACTGCGTCGAAACCACTCAAGCCGATAGGGAACGACACCCAGTCCTTAGTCGTAAAGCCCGGCTCCGTATCGAGTTTCTGACGATCAGACTTAAGCTGCTCCCACACCGAACGCTGCATCGCTTCGTTGTCGTCCCAGCCAAGCACGCTCGCACCGCTCGCCAACAGCGCGCGCACTGTCGCTGCCCCCGACCGCGCAAGTCCGAGCACCGCATAGCGTTTGCCGCGCCAGGCGTCGCTCGTGATCACCGCAGCTTCAGCGTCGAGAGCCCCGCCAGCGCCAGCACGAACGCGATGATCCAGAAGCGGATCACCACCGTCGGCTCCGACCAGCCGAGCTGTTCGAAATGGTGGTGGATCGGCGCCATCTTGAAGACGCGCTTGCCGGTGCGCTTGAAGAAGAACACCTGGATGATCACGCTCAGCGCCTCGACCACGAACAGCCCGCCGACGATCCCGAGCACCAGCTCGTTATGTGTGGTCACTGCGATCGCGCCGAGCGCGCCGCCCAAGGCGAGGCTGCCGGTATCGCCCATGAACACCGCCGCTGGGGGCGCATTGAACCACAGAAACGCAAGGCCCGCGCCGACGATCGCGCCGCACATGATCGCGAGATCGCCCGCCCCGGGGACGTGCGGGATGCCGAGATAGGTCGCGAACACCTTGTTGCCGGCGAGATAGGCGAGCAGCATGAACGCGATGCTGGCGATCACTACCGGCATCGTCGCCAGCCCGTCGAGCCCGTCGGTCAGGTTCACCGCATTGCCGAACGCGACGATCGTGAACGCGGCGAAGACGATGTAGAAATAGCCGAGATCGGGGTGGATCCACGCAAAGAACGGCACGTAGAGCTGCGTGCCGGTCTGCCCGATGATCACCCAGCTGGCGATGCCGGCGATGGCGAACTCGGCGAGCAGGCGCACCCGCCCTGAGACGCCGGCTGTGCTCGCTTTCCGCACCTTGTCGTAATCGTCGAGGAACCCGATCGCGCCGAACCCGAAGGTGACGAACATGCACGCCCACACCAGCGGATTGGCGAGATTCATCCACAGGAACAGCGAGATCATCAGGCTGGTCAGGATCATCAGCCCGCCCATCGTCGGCGTGCCGCGCTTGGCGAGGTGGCTCTGCGGGCCGTCGCTGCGGATCGGCTGGCCCTTGCCCTGGCGGACGCGCAGCCAGCCGATGAACTTGGGCCCGATGATCAGCCCGAGCAGCAGCGCGGTGGCAACGCCCGCGCCGGTGCGGAAGGTCTGGTACCGAATGAGGTTGAGCAGTCCGGGAAAGCCCAATTGTTCCGCGATCCAGTAGAGCATTAGGCCTTCGTCCCTTCCGCCAATGCCGCCACGACCGTCGAGAGACGCACGCCGTTCGAGCCTTTTACGAGCACCGCATCGCCCGGCGCCAGCACGGCGTTCAGCCGTTCGCGCGCGGTTGCGGCGTCGGCCACATGGACGAATTCCACTTTGCCCTCAAGCGCGTTCGCGAGCGCGGCCATCGCTTCGCCGACGAGAATCGCATAGTCGACGCCCGCCGCGAGGATCGGCTCGGCGAGCCCTGCATGAAACGCGTCGGAATGCTCGCCCAGCTCGCGCATCTCGCCGAGCACAGCGAGCTTGCGGCCGGGCTCGTTGGCGAGCACCGCGAGCGTTGCGCGCATAGACGAGGGATTGGCGTTGTAGCTCTCGTCGATCACCAGCGCTTCGCCGCCGGGCAGCTGCGCGAGGAAGCGCGCGCCGCGTCCGGCCAGTCCGCCCATCTCGGCGAGCGCGAGCCCGGCCATCTCCAGATCGCCGCCCGCCGCATCGACCGCAGCGAGGATCGCCATTGCGTTCGACACCCAATGCTCGCCCGGCTGGGCAATGGTGAAGCTGAGCTCGCGCTGGTCGAAACGTGCAGTCACGAAGGTGCCGCCGGTGCGCAGCCGCATCCGCTCAACTGCGCGGAAATCGGCGCCGTCGTTCAGCCCGAAGGTGACGACCCGCCCGGCGTGTGGCGTCGCCGCGGCGATCAGCCGGTCGCGGTGCGGGCTGTCGAACGGGACGATCGCAGTGCCGCCGGGCTCGAGCCCCTGGAAGATCTCCCCCTTGGCGTCGGCAATCGCCGCTTCGCTGTCGAAGAAGCCCATATGCGCCGGCGCTATGGTGGTGACCAATGCGACGTGCGGGCGGACCAGCCGGGTCAGCTGGGCGAGTTCGCCGGCATGGTTCATCCCCATCTCGAACACGCCGAAGCGCGTCGCCGCCGGCATTCGCGCGAGGCTGAGCGGCACGCCCGTATGGTTGTTGTAGCTCTTGACCGAGCGATGCGCGCAGCCCGGGTCGACCCGGTCGAGCGCGGCGAACAGCGCCTCCTTGGTCCCGGTCTTGCCGACCGATCCGGTGACGCCGATCACCTTGCCGTGCATCCGCGCGCGCGCCGCGACGCCGAGCGCGTCGAGTGCCGCGGTGGTATCGGCGACGCGGACATGGGGGTGCGATGTGTCTTCGGAAACGATCGCGCCTGCCGCCCCTTGCGCGAACGCCTGGTCGAGGAAGCGGTGGCCGTCGGTGGCCTCGCCCTTGAGCGCGAGAAACAGGTCGCCCGGGCCGACTTCGCGGGAATCGAAGGTTACGCCCGTGGCGGTGAAGGGGGCGGAGGCCACGCCTCCCGTCGCGGCAGCGATCTCGTCATAGGTCCAGAGCGCGTTCATCGCTCCCCTTCCGCTTGCGGGAGGGGTCGGGGGAGGGGCTGG
>NZ_JBYSXG010000109.1:1495-2009 GCF_058782005.1 Sphingomonas sp. FW306-1B-B10E | reverse complement strand
GTCCCCGGCTCCGTCCATCTCGCCCGCCCCGACGCCAATTGCCGAGGCACCGGTTGTGGCGGCAGCGCCCGAGCCCGATCCGCTGCCCGAGCCCACCCCGCTTGCCGATGAACCGATCGCCGCGGCCGCGCCGCTCGACGCCGCGCCAGCGACGCTTGCCGTATCCGATCCGGCGCCTGCGCCGGCGGGGGCCGACCAGCTCACCCGGATGAAGGGCGTCGGGCCCAAGGTCGCGGAGCGGCTCAACGCGCTCGGCATCACCAGTTTCGCCCAGCTCGCCGCGCTGAGCCCGAGCGAGGCCGAGGCGCTCGACGCCCAGCTCGGCAATTTCCAGGGCCGCCTGAAGCGCGACCGCTGGGTCGAGCAGGCCGGCTTCCTGGCGAGCGGCGACCAGGCCGGCTACGAAGCGGTGTTCGGCAAGCTTTAGAGCTTCCAGCGCAAAGTGGAAACGCACTGTTCCCCGGGGAAGGCCGGGGCCCAGTCGCGATGGTTTCGAGAAGACGGTCATAGCTCG
>NZ_JBYSXG010000109.1:0-1487 GCF_058782005.1 Sphingomonas sp. FW306-1B-B10E | reverse complement strand
GGCCCCCCGCCCGCCCCCGGGGAACGGATCAAAAGCCTGGCTTCGAGTTCAACTCGCCTCGCGCACCAGCAATTTGTCGATCTTGCGCCCGTCCATGTCGACGATCTCGAAGCGCCAGCCCTGCTCGGCGAACACTTCGCCTTCCTCGGGGAGGTGCTTCAGCACCGCGAGCGCGAGCCCGGCGACGGTGGCATAGTCCCGGTCCTCGGACAGGTCGATGCCGAGCCGCTCGGCGAGCGCATCGGCGGGCATCTGGCCCGACACCAGTAGCGATCCATCCTCGCGCACGACCAGGCTCGGCGTGTCGCCCGGTTCGGCGTCGGACGCAAAATCGCCGGCGATCGCGGCGAGCAGATTGGCCGGAGTCACGATCCCTTCGAAATGGCCATATTCGTCATGGACCAGCCCCATCGGCACTTCGGCACGGCGCAGCGCACCGAGCGCGTCCATCGCGTCGACCTGGTCGGGAAGCACCGGCGCGGCGCGCATCAGCCGGCGCAGGTCGAGCGCCTCGCCGCGGAACAAAGCCGCCGCGATGTCGCGCGCCTGGACCACGCCGATCACCGAATCGACCGAGCCCTCGGCGACCGGCAGCCGCGTGTGCGGCGTGGCCAGCAGCGCGTCGCGAATGCCGTCGGCGTCCAAATCGACGTCGATCCAGTCGACATCGGTGCGCGGGGTCATCACTTCGCGGACGGGGCGGTCGGCGAGACGGACCACGCCCGAGATGATCGAACGCTCATGCTCCTCGATCACCCCCGACTTGCTCGCCTCGGCGACGATCAGATGGAGTTCCTCGACAGTGACGCGGTTTTCCGATTCGCGCTTGAGCCCGATCAGGCGGAAGACCAGCGAGCTCGACTTGTCGAGCAGCCACACCACCGGCGCGGTGATCCGGCTGAGCCACAGCATCGGGATCGCCATGATCGCGGCGATCGGCTCGGGCGAGCGCAAGGCGAATTGCTTGGGGACCAGTTCGCCGACGACCAGCGAGGCATAAGTGGTGACCGCGATCACCAGCGAGATGCCGATCGTCGCCGCGGTTTCGGCGTCGAGCCCCAGCGCCTGGATACGCTGCGCCACCGGGGCGCCCAGGCTGGCGCCCGAATAGGCGCCGGCGACGATGCCGATCAGCGTGATGCCGATCTGCACGGTCGACAGGAACTTGCCCGGATCGGCGGCGAGCCGGATCGCGGTCGCAGCGCCGCGATTGGTGCGCGCCATTGCCTCGAGCCGGGCGGGCCGCGCGGAGACGATCGCCAGCTCCGACATCGAGAAGACACCGTTGATCGCGATCAGCACGAGGATGATCGCAACGTCGATCCAGGGAAAGGGAGCGGGCATGATGTGCGCCCTCCATATCCGCACGGGGCCGCGCTGCACAACCGCCTGTTCGCAAAGCTTTGCTGTGCGCGAGCGACAGGCCGATCGCCGGGCAGAAGCGGGACGAAGCAAGTCCCCCTCCCGCTCGCGGGAGGGGTTAGGGG
>NZ_JBYSXG010000108.1:0-2205 GCF_058782005.1 Sphingomonas sp. FW306-1B-B10E | reverse complement strand
CGCCCCGCCCCCGCCGCCTGCACCCGCCGTCATGGGCCGCGCTTTTGCGGCGAAACCGGAGCCTTGGCCCGGCCACGGCCCGTATTACAGTGACGTCGGACGCGACAAGTTTACTGCCACCGCCGAGAACCCCTTCAAGGTCGCGCGCGAAGAGCCGGTTTCGACCTTCTCGCTCGATGTCGACACGGCGTCCTATGCGTTCGTGCGCGCCTCGCTCAACCGCAACTTGCTGCCACAGCCGGCGGCGGTGCGGACCGAGGAGATGATCAACTATTTCCCCTACGACTATGCCCCGGCACGCACCGCCCAGCAGCCATTCAGCACCAATGTCGCGGTATTCCCCAGCCCCTGGTCGCCCGGGCGCAAGCTCGTGCGGATCGGGGTCAAGGGTTATGAGATCCAGCGCGCGACGCGGCCGCGCGCCAACCTCGTCTTCCTGATCGACACGTCGGGATCGATGAACGACCCCAACAAGCTGCCTCTGGTCAAGCAGTCGCTCGGCATGCTGGTCGACCAGCTCGACGGCGACGACCGCGTGGCGATCGTGACCTATGCCGGCAGCGCCGGCACCGCGCTCGAACCGACGCCGGCGAGCCAGAAGGCACGCATTCTGGCGGCGATCGACCGGCTGGGCGCCGGCGGCAGCACCGCCGGGGCCGAGGGCATCCGCCAGGCCTATGCGCTCGCCGAGCAGAATCTCGATCCGCGCGGGGTCAACCGCGTGATCCTCGCCACCGACGGCGACTTCAACGTCGGCATCACCAACCAGGAGGAATTGAAGGGCTATGTCGAGCGCGAGCGCGGCAAGGGGGTGTTCCTTTCGGTGCTCGGCTTCGGGATGGGCAATTACAACGACGCGCTGATGCAGGTGCTGGCGCAGAACGGCAACGGCGCCGCCGCCTATATCGACACGGCGAACGAGGCGCGGAAGGCGCTGGTCGACGAAGCGACCTCGACCTTGTTCCCGATCGCCAAGGACGTGAAGATCCAGGTCGAGTTCAATCCGCGGACCGTCTCCGAATATCGGCTGATCGGCTATGAGACGCGGATGCTCAACCGCGACGATTTCGACAATGACAAGGTCGATGCCGGCGATGTCGGATCGGGGCAGACGGTGACGGCATTGTACGAGATCACGCCCGTCGGCGGCCCACGGGCAATCGGCGACTTGCGCTATGCGACGCCCGCGCCGCGCATGGCTGCCGCACAGAGCGACGAGCTCGGCTTCGTCAAGATCCGCTACAAGCTGCCCAAATCGGACACCAGCCGGCTGATCTCGACACCGATCGGGCGCAGCGTCGCCTTCGCGCGCTTCGACGATGCGCCGCGCGATGCGCGCTATGCCGCGGCGGTCGCTGGGTTCGCCGAGCTGCTTCGCGGCGGCCGGCATAGCGGGTCGCTGACCTTCGACGACGTGCTGCGCATCGCCAGCGCGGCACGCGGCGAGGACGCGTTCGGCTATCGGTCCGAATTCCTCCAAATGGTCCGCGCGGCGAAGACGGCGCGGGCGATGGCCGCCCTGGAGCGATAGGCCGGCACGGTGCGCCGCCGTCGATCGGCGGCGCACCCATTCATGCCTTCGACCCGGTCGAGATTGCCGCTATAGGTTCAGCCGATGACGTTCCGCTCCCCTAGTCGCGACTTCGCCGCCGGCGCTGCCGGGGGGGCATAAGTGGCCGGCGACCAGGATCTCGCGCAGTTGCTCCCCGAGCCTCCACCAGTCCGGCCGGCAGGGCGCGACGCCGCGATCGCCGCGGCGATGCGGCGCTTCGACGGCATCGAAGAGCCTGCGGCCAACCCCGCCCGCCCCCGCGCGCGGTGGCTTGCAAGCGGCTGGCGGCCGGCCGGCGCCTTCGCCTCGGTGCTGCTCGTCGCGCTGATCAGCATACCGCTGGCGCTGCGCGAACCGGGCGGGCCGATCGGAACCAGCCAGCCGCCAGCCCCTCGGACCACAGAAGTCGCGCAAAAGGCCGGCGACCCGCCACTGGCGCCTGCCGTTGCGCCGCTAGCTGGACGTGCCGACTGCGCCCGCGGAACTTGCGTAGGCGAGCCTGGAAAAAAGCAAGTGCCTGCCGCACGGCGTGTGGAAACTGCGCCTGTCACGAAAGTGGCGCGAGACAAGGCGCCCGCGGCGGGCGAGCAGGCCGAGACGCCTCCGCCAGCCTTCGCCGCGGCGCCGCCCCCCCCGCCGCGGGCGCCTTGTCT
>NZ_JBYSXG010000107.1:0-2450 GCF_058782005.1 Sphingomonas sp. FW306-1B-B10E | reverse complement strand
ACCCCTATCCCCTCCCTTGCAGGGAGGGGGGCCAAACGAAAACGGGGCCGGCTGCGAAGGAGTTCAGCCGGCCCCGTTCGTGAAGGGTGTCCGCGGGGCTTGCGGACGCCCCTCCCCTCTCGTCAATCCTCGTCGTGCTGCCTGGCCAGTTCGGCCTCGGCCTCGGCGATTCCCTTGAGCGCCCGCGCGCGCTCTTCCGCCGACAGATCGGTCTCGGCTTCGAGCGAGCGGCGCGCCATGCGCAGGCCCATCCGCGCGCTCTCGAGCCCGAACGCCTTGCTGCGCATCGCCATCCGCGTGGCGTTCTCGCTCATCGCTTCGATGCGGTCGGTGCAGATGATCATGATCTTCTTGTCGCCGTCGGTGAGGTGCTTGACCGACGGTTCGCCCTTGCCGCACTTGCCGTCGCGGATCTCCGGCGCATAGACCCGGATGGGATCCATGACCGGCATCACGACTTCGTCCTTGCTGCCGTCGGCGCGGACGATCACCATTTTGCGGATCTTCTTGCCGTCCTTCTTGCCATCCTCGTTCATGTTGATGCGATAGACGTGCGGCTTGCGCGGCGCCTCAGGCACGTCGGCCGCCTCGGGCGGCTCGGGAGTCTCGGGCGCTGCGGCGGGCGCAGGCGGCGCGGGCGGCGCAGGCAGTTCTTGATCGAGCGCCACCCCGGTGACGGTCTCGACCTTCGCCTTGAGCGTCTCGGCAGCCTCGGTGCCAGACGCGGTCAGCGCGAGCGCGGCGACCGAGACGGTACCGATGCCGATCAATCCTGCGGCAGCGCGGGTGGGGGAAAACGGACGGGTCTTCGAAAGCATGCGTAGCCTCCCTTTGACTTCGTTGATGGTGTGCAAGTGACATGCCGCCGAGACCGCACCCCCATGCGCGGACTTGACGATCGCACGGCCATAAGCATGGCGCAGTGCCTGGGCGCGGCCGGCGAGCACGAGGGCGTCGCAGGCCATTTCCTGATCGGCGCGAAAGGCGCGGAACGCCCGCCAAGCGACCGGATTGAACCAGTGAAGCGCGAGGACGATCAGCGCGACCCAATTGGCGATCAGATCGCCGCGGATATGATGGCCCAGCTCATGGGCAAGCGCGAGGTCGCGCTCCTGCTCGTCGTAACGCTCGGAGAAATCGCGCGGGAACGCGACATATTTGCGGAACACCCCGAAGGCGAGCGGCCCGTGCGCGGCGTCGGTTTCGATCACGCGAACGCGCCCTTGCGCAATCGTCCGGTCGACCCGGGCGCGGCGCAGCAGATTGGCGGTGTAGCGCGTGTGCGAGATCAGGTGCCAGGCGAGGAACGCGGCGGCGCCGAGTCCCCAGACGAGCAGGATCGCCATCCACAGCCCGAAGCTGCCCTCCGCCCCCGCCGACGGCGCAGCACCCAAAGGTTCGACGAAATAGACCGCAACGATGTCGCTCGCCGCGGCGACCGGCGCCACCGCCTGCTCGCGCCAGCTCTGCGGCAGCGGCGGCAGCAGCAGCCGCGCCACCGGCAGCAGCCACAATGCATAGGCCATGTGCGGGCCGAAGCTCTTGCGCACCGGCGCGCGGACGGCGAGCACCAGCAGCATCAGCAGGCTGGTGGCGACGAAGGTCTCGATGGCCCAGCCGATCATGACTTGAGCTCCCGCAGCAGGGCCTCGATCTCGGCGATGTCCTGGTCGGTGATCGCATCCCGCTCGGCGAGGTGCGCGACCAGGGGCGTGAGCTTGCCGCCGAATAGCCGGTCCATAAAGCGGCGCGATTCGCCGACGACGAAGTCGGCGCGGTCGACCAGCGGGCGATAGCGATAGCGGCGCCCGTCTTCCTCATGCCCGATGATGCTCTTGGCGAGCAGCCGGCCGAGCAGCGTCTTGACGGTGTTGGCGCTCCAGTCGCGCTCGGCGGGAACCCGCTCGGCGACTTCCTGCGCGGTGAGCGGCGATTCCTCCCAGAGAACCTCCATCACGGCTTGCTCGGCTTCGCTGATCCGTTCAGTCATAGGTCCCTCGCTGACTACTTGTGTAATCGTCACGATTACGTCTGTAGTCAAGGGGCTGAATGTGCGATGAACGGATTATGTCTGGCAGGGCGATACCAGCCACCGCCCCTGTCGAGAAAATTTACAGCGGCCGATCGGCGCCTGAGTTCGTTAACCACCTAAAACGCCGAAAATGCGCGCCTCTTGCGAACTGGCACGCCGGCTGCAATGCTGGAGATACCCGAGCGTTTCGACGCTTCATTCCAGGGTGGGTCGACCGCTTACTTACCGGTCTCGCGTCGACCCACCCGACCCGGGTTTCCCTACATCGATAGGTGAGTCGGGCGCTTTCGAGCACGCCCCTCCCTGCAAGGGAGGGGTTGGGGGTGAGTGCGAGCTCAACGAGTTGCTTCGCAAAAAGAAAAGGCCGGGCATCGAGCCCGACCTTCTCTTACCCACCCCGAGCCCCACCCTTGCAGGG
>NZ_JBYSXG010000106.1:0-2667 GCF_058782005.1 Sphingomonas sp. FW306-1B-B10E | reverse complement strand
CGTCATGCCCGCCCACCCCATCCAGTTCACCGATCTCGGCCTGTCGCCGGTGGCGCTCGACCTCGGCTTCTTCCAGCTCAAATGGTATGCGCTCAGCTACATCGCGATGCTCGGGCTCGGCTGGTGGTATCTTCGCCGCCTCGTCGCCCAGCCCGGCGCGCCGATGACCGGCCCCCAGGTCGACGATGCGCTCGCTTATGTCGGGCTCGGCGTGATCCTCGGCGGGCGGCTCGGCTATTGCCTGTTCTACCAACCGACCATCTGGCTGCAGCCCTGGAAGGTACTGGCGCTTTGGAACGGCGGCATGTCCTTCCATGGCGGGCTGATCGGCGTGCTCCTCGCTTTGTGGTGGTTTGCCCGCCGCCACCGCATCCCCCTGGTCCGCGTCTATGACTATGTCGCCTGCGCCGCGCCGTTCGGCATGATCCTCGTCCGCCTCGCCAATTTCGTGAACGGCGAGCTCTGGGGCCGGCCGTCGAACCTGCCCTGGGCGATGGTCTTCCCCGGCAGCGGCGACGGCATCCCGCGCCATCCCAGCCAGCTCTACGAAGCGGCGTTCGAAGGCGGGCTGATGATGCTCGTCCTGGTCTGGTTGTTCTGGCGCACCGACGCGCGCAACCACCCCGGCCGCCTCTCGGGCACCGCGCTTTTGCTCTACGGCACCGCGCGCTTCCTCCTCGAATTCACCCGCCAGCCCGATGCCGGGCTCGAGCATCTCGCCTGGGGCCTGACCATGGGCCAGACTTTGTGCGTGCCGATGCTCGCCGCCGGCGCCTGGCTGCTCACCCGCTCGTTTCGACCGCATGCACCCGCGCCAGCGGCTGCATCGGGCTGACCACCAGGCTGACTTCGAGCAGGTCGAGCGCCTTGATCTCGCGCCGTGCGGTTCCCCGCGCCTCGGTCACCCGATAGCCGAACGACAGCCCGGTCACCGCACCCTTCGCCACCGCCGCGGCGAGTTCGGGTGCCGAGACGCGCCCGATCACCCGCAGCCCGCGCCCGTCCTCGGCCAGCCGCTCGATCGTGCCGACCGGCGCCCCACCGTGCTGCCACAGCAGCGGCACCGGCCCGGCCAGCCGGAACGCCCCGCGCCGCACCACGTCCCCGCCGCGATCGGGCACGTCGAACACCGCGGCGTAGCCGGCGAAGCGCGTCATTTCAGCCACCCGGGAAAGCCGAGTTTCACCGCCAGCCCGACCAGCAGCAGCGCCGCGGCCATCCGCCCGGCCCAGGCGAAGGCCGCCTTGAGCGCCGAGCGCTTGGCATCGCGCCACGCCCCCAGCAATTCGCGCAATTCGGCCATGTCCTTGGCCGCGCCGACATCCTCCAGGCCCAGCCGCGCCAGCGCCCGCTGCGCGCTCGCCTCGCCCGCCTCCTCGGCGATTGCGCGCAGGGTCGCCATGTCGGCGCCCGCCTCCTTCGCCTGCTCGATCAATTGCGCGAGCACCGTCTCGTTACGCATCACACTCTCCATGATTTCCCCCCGGGAAATGGCCCCCGCCCGCACGCTCAGCCCAGCCCGACCAGCGCGCGTTTCTCCTCGTCGCTCAGGAAGCCGGCGGCGTTCGCCTGCGCCCACAGCCGCTCGCGGTCCTCGGCCAGCGCCGGCACCCGATTGAGGTCGACCGTCAGCGACGCATCGGCGAACCAGCCCGTCAGCGCCTGCGACAGTCCCGCTAAAATGCTGTCCGCCACCGGCAGGATCGCCAGCCGCCACAGCGCGCGGTTGGCCTCGCGATAATTGGCAAAGGCAGTGTCGCCCGGCAGTCCCATCAGCATCGGCGGTACGCCGAAGGCGAGCGCGATCTCGCGCGCCGCCGCCGCCTTCAGCCCGACGAAATCCATGTCCGCCGGGCTCATGCTCATCGCCTGCCATTTGAGCCCGCCCTCGAGCAGCATCGGGCGTCCGGCATTCGCCGCCCCGGCAAACCCCGCCTCGAGCTCGTCCTTCACCCGCTCGAACTGGTCGGGGCTCAGTACCCCGCCGTCGCCGGTGTCGTAGACCAGTGCCCCCGACGGCCGCGCCGCATTGTCGAGCAGCGCCTTGTTCCACCTCGTCGCGGCATTGTGGATCGCGATCGCCCCCGCCGCCGCGCCCAGGCAGCCCAGCCCATAATGGTCGTCGACCGGGTTGAACGCCTTGAGGTGCACCACCGCCGGGCGCCCCGCGGCATCCTCCGCGGCCAGCCGGCTGACATGCTCGCCCACCCGGTAGCGATAGGCCACCGGCCAGCCCCCCGCATCGGCCTCGACCGTCACCCGCTCGGGTCGCAGCGCGAACAGCTCACGCACCTGGCCGTCGCTGTCGGTCAGGATCTGCGCCCAGGCATTGCCGTGGAGCAGCAGGTGCGCGGTCACCGTCTCGATCAGCACCTGCCCGCCCGAGCGCGCCGTCGCCAGCGCCGCCAGCGCCGGATCGCTCGCCTTGAGCGGCGCCGCGCCGACGCCCTCGCTGACCAGCTTGACCGCGCGCTGCGCCACCGGATTGTGGCAATAGCCCTCGCGCACCTGCGCCTCGTAGCTGCGCGGCCAGTCGCCGAAATTGCTGATGCTGCCGCCACGCGCCAGCGCCGGCCGCGCGGCATCCCGCGCGGACTTGCGTCCGAACCATTTCATATGGATCTCCTGACTTGCCTAAGCCCATCCCCTTCAGGGGAGGGGTTGGGG
>NZ_JBYSXG010000105.1:0-2707 GCF_058782005.1 Sphingomonas sp. FW306-1B-B10E | reverse complement strand
TTCCCCACCCCCAACCCCTCCCCTAAAGGGGAGGGGCTTGAGAAATCCGCCGTTAGCCTGCTGGTAAGCACCCCCACGCTAGACCCGCCTCCGACATGCGGTGGGCATTCCTCTCGGTCGTCGGCGTAGGCGTCGTCATCGGTCTGATGGCGCCGGTCAAGCGCGCGCCTGCGCCCGCGCCGGTCGTCGGCGTCGCCGAGGCCGCCGACGTGCCGGTCGAGACCGTCATCAAGCCCGACAGCCGCGGCCATTTCTTCGCCTTCGCCCAGGTCGATGGCGAGACCGTCCGCTTCGTCGTCGATACGGGCGCCGACATGGTCGCGCTCACCACCGACGATGCCCGCCGCGCCGGGGTGAAGTTCGACCCCGACCAGTTCGAAGTCGTGGCGCGCGGCGCCTCGGGCGACGTCTACGGCCAGCGCGTGGTGATCGACGACCTCGTCCTCGACGGCAAGCGCGTCCGCGACGTCCATGCCGCGGTGATCGAGGATTTGGACGTGTCGCTGCTCGGCCAATCCTATCTGCGCAAGCTGCACTCGGTGCATCTCTCCGGCGACGAGATGCGACTGCGCTAGACGGGCGGGTGACGCCGGCGCCGGCGCCCGCTATGCGCGGCAGCATGCGGGGTCCCCATAGCATCGCTCTAGCCGCCGCCTGCGCCGGGATCGCGCTCTATTCGGTCATGGACGCGGTGATGAAGGCCGTGTCGATCCAGATCGGCGCGTACAACACCTTGGTCTGGCGGCTCGGCGTCGCGGTGCTGCTGACCGGCGCGGTCTATGCCTGCACGCGCCCGACCCTGCCGAGCCGCGGCACGATCCGGGTCCATGTCTATCGCAGCGTGCTCGTCGCGGTCATGGCGATCGCGTTCTTCTGGGGGATCGTCCGCGTGCCGTTGGCGGAGGCGATCGCGCTTTCGTTCATCGCGCCGCTGATCGCGCTCGGGCTCGCCGCCTTGTTCCTCAAGGAAAGTATCACCGCGCAATCGGTCTGGGGATCGCTGCTCGGCCTAGCCGGAGTCGCGGTGGTCGTCGCCGGACGGATCGGCGGCACCCATAGCGAGGAGACAATGCTCGGCATGGCCGCGATCCTCTTCTCGGCGGTGGTCTATGCGATGAACCTCGTCGTTGCGCGCCACCAGGCCCAGATCGCCAAGCCGCTCGAGATCGCCTTCTTCCAGAACCTGTTCGTGCTCGGCCTGCTCGCCCTGGCGGCGCCGTGGTGGCTCGAGCTGCCTGCCGCGCAGCATTGGCCGGGAATCGCCGCCGCGGCCGCGCTCGCGATCGTCTCGCTGCTGCTGCTTTCCTGGGCCTATGCCCGCGCCGAGGCGCAGGTGCTGCTGCCGGTCGAATATACCGCCTTCATCTGGGCCTCGCTGATGGGCTGGTGGATGTTCGGCGAGAAGGTCACGCTCGCGACGATCGCGGGCACGATTTTGATCGTGGCGGGCTGCGTGCTCGCCGCGCGTACCAAGAGCGGCCACGGCGCCGCACCCGAAGCAGAGGCTGCGCTCCCATGACCCAGATCCGTCCCGCCACGCCTGCCGACGTGCCCTTGATCCTGCGGCTGGTCCGCGAGCTCGCCGAGTTCGAGCGCGAGCCCGACGCGGTAAAGGCGACCGAGCCGATGCTCGACGCCGCCTTGTTCGGCGCGCGTCCGGCCGCCGAGGCGGTGATCGCCGAAGTCGAGGGCGCACCCGTCGGCTTCGCCTTGTTCTTCCAGAATTTCTCGACTTGGACCGGGCGGCCCGGCCTCTATCTCGAGGATCTCTACGTCACGCCCGCCGCGCGCGGCACGGGCACCGGCACGGCGCTGCTCCGCCACCTCGCCGGCATCGCGCTCGATCGTGGCTGCGGCCGGTTCGAATGGGCGGTGCTCGACTGGAACGAGCCGGCGATCCAATTCTACCGTGCGATGGGTGCGGTCGGGATGGACGAATGGCGCGTTCAGCGCGTCGCGGGCGATGCGCTGGCCAAACTCGCGGGGCGCGGCTGATGGCCTGGGTCTGGCTGGTCCTTGGCGGGCTGTTCGAGGTCGGCTTCACCACCTGCCTGCGCTACGCCGACGGCTTCCGCAACGTACCCTGGACGCTGGGCTTCCTCGTCTCGGTGTCGCTGTCGATGCTGCTGCTCGACGTCGCGGCGCGGACGATTCCCATGGGCACCGCTTATGCAGTGTGGACGGGCATCGGCGCGCTCGGCACCGTCGTCATCGGCATGATCTGGTTCGGCGAGCCGTTCACGCCGCTGCGCTCGCTGCTGATCCTCGGCGTGGTCGCCTGCATCGCCGGCCTCAAGCTCACTTCGGGCCACTGATGGCGGTCGACCAGGGCCTTGTCGACTGGGTGACCGAGGCGCTCGAACCGCTCGGCAGCGTGACGATGCGCCGGATGATGGGCGGCGCGACGCTCTATCTCGACGGCACGATCTTCGGGATCGTCCATGACGGCGAGCTCTGGTTCAAGGCCGACGCGGAAAGCAACGCGCTATGGGACGAAGCCGGACACAGCGAGCGGTTCACCGTCACCTTCTCGACCGGCATGTCCGACACGATGAACTATCGCCGCGCGCCCAGCGACGCGTATGACGATGCCGATGCGCTGCGCGAATGGGCGGGGCATGCCATCGCCGCCGGGCTGCGGGCGCCGAAGAAGAAGCCGAAGCGGTGACGTGAAAAGCCCCTCCCCTTTAGGGGAGGGGTTGGGGGT
>NZ_JBYSXG010000104.1:0-2833 GCF_058782005.1 Sphingomonas sp. FW306-1B-B10E | reverse complement strand
GGGTGGGGGATGTCTCATCGAGACCGTGGCCCGCGGACAGGCCCCACCCCAACCCCTCCTCTGAAGGGGAGGGGCTCGAGAAGATTCAATCGACCCGCACTTTACCGCGTCCTGCCTTCACTTCGCTGCGCCCCTTCTTCGCATCGACGCGCCGCGCCTTCGCCGCCTTGCTCGGCTTGGTCTTGACGCGGCGCGCCTGGCGTTCGTGCGCCTTCTCCAGCAATTCGAGCACCCGTTCGCGCGCGTCAGCGCGGTTGGCGTCCTGGGTGCGGAATTTCCGCGCGGTGATCACGAGTTCGCCAGCGCTGGTCAGCTTGCTCCCCGCCAGCGCCTTCAATTGCTGATAAGCATAAGGCGGCAGCCCGAGTGCGAACACGTTGACGCGCAGCTGGACCGCGGTCGCGACCTTGTTGACGTTCTGCCCGCCGGGGCCCGAGGCGGCGAGGAACTTCTCCTCGACGATCGCCTCCTCGGGCAGCTCAGCCACGGCCGAAGCCGATATTGTGGAAGCGCGCCGGCAGCGGGGCTTCGGCGTGGATCGCGGGCTTGTCGCCGCGCGGGACGGTAAGCTCGGCGGCGTGGAGCATCACCGCGGGGCCGCCGCGGCCATAGACCGGGTCGCCGAGGATCGGCAGGCCGAGCCCCTCGGCGGCGTGGACGCGAATCTGGTGGGTGCGGCCGGTCTCGGGGAAGAAAGCGAGCATCGCCTTGCCGCCGACGCGCTCGACGACTTGCCAGCGGGTGCGCGCGGCCTTGCCGGCGGGGTCGCCGATCATCCGCCAGCCGGTCGCCTCGGTCGAGACCTTGATCAGCGGCAAGTCGATCTCGCCGCTATCGGCCTCGGGCGCGCCGTCGAGGATCGCGAGGTAGCGCTTGGTCACCGTCCCGGCCTCGAACGCCTGGCCGAAGCGCTTGTGCGCCTTGGGGTTGCGCGCGAGGAGCAGGCAGCCGCTGGTGTCGCGGTCGAGCCGGTGGACGGGCAAAGGGAGCCGCTGGAAGCCGAAGGTGAGCTGGTCGAGCATATCCTCGAGGCTCTCGGAGCGGTCGCGCGGGCGATCGACCGGCAGGCCCGCAGGCTTGTCGATCACGATCGCTTCGCCGTCGATGAAGAGCACGCGGTCCTTGAACATAGGCCGGCATATAGAGCCTCGCGTTCAAACGGAAAGCGGCGGCCGGGCTTTCGCCTGGCCGCCGCTCCGTCGAGACCGCGCGGGAAGGGGGCTTTACGCAGTCTCGGGCTCGCGGGTTGGGGGATTATGCCGCGAGCTTGTTGGCGACTTCGGCGATGCGGCGGCCCTGATAGCGCGCGCCCTCGAGCTCGACGTCGCTCGGCAGGCGGCTGCCGTCGCCGTCCGAGATCGTCGTCGCGCCATAAGGCGTGCCGCCCTTGACTTCGTCGACGCCCATCTGGCCCTGGAAGCCATAGTCGAGCCCGACCACGGTCAGGCCGAAGTGCAGCAGATTGGTGATGATCGAGAAGAGCGTCGTCTCCTGACCGCCATGCTGGGTCGCGGTCGACGTGAAGGCGCCGCCGACCTTTCCGTTGAGCTTGCCCTGGAACCACAGGCCGCCGGCGCGGTCCCAAAAGCTCGCCATCTGGCTCGACATCCGGCCGAAGCGCGTCGGCGCACCGACGATGATGCCGTCGTAATTGGCGAGGTCATTGACGTCCTCGAGCACCGGGTGGCTGTGATCGGCGACGAAGCCCGCGGCGGCGGCGACTTCGGCAGGCGCAGTCTCGGGGACGCGGCGGACATCGACTTCGGCACCAGCGCTGCGCGCGCCTTCGGCGACGGCGTCGGCCATCTTCGCGAGGTGGCCATAGGACGAGTAATAGAGAACGAGGATCTTGGACATTGGAGTTCCTTCTAAATTCCTCTCCCGCTTGCGAGAGGGGTTAGGGGAGGGGATTTCTCCGGAGAAGTGAGCCAGCCCCTCCCCCGACCCCTCCCGCAAGCGGGAGGGGAGTTTCAGTTATTCCGCGTCGACCAGGACGATCTCGGCGTCTTCGAGGGCCTTGATCGTCACGGTCTGGCCGCCCGAGAGCGCCGCGCCGTCGCGGGCGTCGAAGCGCTGGCCGTCGATCTCGATCGCGCCGACGGCGGGGACGAGATAGGCGTGGCGCCCGTCGCCGACGCTATGCTCGACGCTTTCGCCGGCCTTGAGCGTCGCGCCGAGGACGCGGGCATCGGCACGGATCGGCAACGCCTCGTCATCGCCTTCGAACCCGGAGGCGAGGGTCACGAATTTCCCCGAACGGTCGCCCTTGGGGAAAGGCTTGGCGCCCCAGCTCGGCTGGCCGCCGCGTTCGCGCGGCAGCACCCAGATCTGGAAGAGAGTCGTGGTCTCGGGCTCGAGATTATATTCGGCGTGGCGCACGCCGGTGCCCGCGCTCATCACCTGCACGTCGCCGGCGCCGGTGCGGCCCTGATTGCCCATCGAATCCTGATGGGTGATCGCGCCGGTGCGGACATAGGTGATGATCTCCATGTCCTGGTGCGGATGCGCCGGGAAGCCGTTGTTCGCGGCGATCTCGTCGTCGTTCCAGACGCGGATCGCACCCCAGCCCATGCGGGAAGGGTCGTAATAGTCGGCAAAGCTGAAATGGTGCCGCGCGTTGAGCCAGCCATGGTTGGCATGGCCGAGGCTTTCGAAAGAGCGTTTCTCGATCATCGCTGATCTCCCTTGGTGTTGGCGCCAAGATAGGGAATAGGATCATGCCGTAAATGGAAACGTTGGAAACTGATTGTTTCTGTTGTAAGCCCCTCCCCTTCAGGGGAGGGGTTGGGGTGGGGCAGTGCCTCAAGCCATTGTCTCGGTGAGACGGACAGGG
>NZ_JBYSXG010000103.1:0-3177 GCF_058782005.1 Sphingomonas sp. FW306-1B-B10E | reverse complement strand
CTCCCTTTCAGGGAGGGGAGTCAGCGCAAATTCCCCTACGCCTCCTCGATCGTCCGTTCCTCGGCAGGGCCGATCGCCAGTTCGTGCCAGTCGAGCGCTTCCTGCAGCCGCTCGAACTCCTCGGCACCGATCGCGTCCTCGTCGCGCAGCGCGTGGAGCCGGTCGCGCTGCGCGGCGATCGCCGCGAGCTTGAGCTTCTGACGGGCCAGAAAGTCGGTACAGCCCGCGCCGCCGTCGACCGCGGCGCGATCGATCTCGAACTGCCGGCGGATCTCGTCCGCCACCCTGCCCTGCGCGCCGGCGACCGCGCCCAGCGCCGCATCGACGAGCGCGCGCTGCGCGTGGGCGCGTTCGTCATGGCCGTCGTCCGCGTTCAGTCCGAGCAGCCGGATCAACGGCGAAAGCGTCAGCCCCTGCACCACCAGGGTCGCGAGCACGACGGCGAACGCCGACAGCACGATGACGTCGCGCTGGGGGAAGTTCGCGGGGAGCGAGAATGCAGTCGCGACGGTGACGAGCCCGCGCATCCCGCACCAGCCGACGACCAGCCCCTGGGCGAGGCTCGACGGCTCGGCATCGCCGCGCAGCAAGGCGAAGCGCGCCGCCAGCCGATTATAGGTCAGCACCCAGATAAGGCGCGTCCCGACGACGCCGGCGACGACCATCGCCGCGATCCCCGCCGCCTCGCGCAGCCGCTCGGGCTTCATCGCGCCGAGGATCTCGTGGGCCTGCATGCCCATCAGCAGGAAGGCGACCACGTTCAGCACGAACACCGCGACGCCCCAAACCGCGAACGACTGGACGCGGTTGCGCGCGTTGATTTCGGTCTTCGGATCATTGGCGATGAACATCGCCATCGCCACCACGCAGAGCACCGCCGACAGTCCCAGCCGCTCGGCGATCAGCCAGGCGACGAAGGTGTTGACGAATTCGAGGAGGTTTCCCCCGAACGAGCCGCGGGTGTAAGGCAGGATGTAGCGGAAGGCCCAGCCGCAGAACAGGCCGAGCGCGATTCCGCCGGGCACCGCGAAGCCGAGCTGCGCCGCGACCTTGCCGTCGACGCCGCCATGGCTCTGGATCGCCACTGCCGCGCTGAACAGTAGCAAGGCGGTGGCGTCGTTGAGCAGGCTTTCGCCGGTGAGCTCCTGCACCGCGCGGCGCGGCAGCTTGGCCGAGCGCAGCACGGTGGTCGCCGCGGCCGCGTCGGGCGGGGCGACGATCGCGCCGAGCGTGATCGCGGCGGCGATCGGCAGCCCTGCGAACGCCCAGCCGATCCACGCCACCACCGCAGTTGTCAGCAGCACTGCGACCACCGCGAGCGCGACCAGAGGGCGCCACAATTTGCGCACGGCGGCGAGCGGAAAGTCGAACGCCGCGTCGAGCAGCACCGGCGCGATGAACAAGGCCAGCGCGGTATGGCCTTCGAGCGCGATCGACGGGCTTCCCGGCACCAAAGCGACGACCACGCCGGCGGTGGCGAGCATGGTCGGATAAGGAATCCAGGTCCGCCGGGCCACCTGCAGCAGCACGACGGCGAGGAGCAGGAGCGCGACGAGGCTTTCGAAGAAGGTCATCGATGCATGCTAACGCACCGTAAGCCGATTAGGCGAACAATCGTTCGAGGAAGCCGGCCATCTCCCGCCAGCTGCGCCGGTCGGCGCGGGGCTCATAGGCGATCGGCCCCGGCCCCGCGCGGTCCTTGTCGGTGAAGGCGTGGCCGGCATGGCCATAAGCGTGGAGCTGCCAGTCGGCACCGCTGGCGGTGAGTTCGTCGGCCAGGGCGACGGTCGCCTCGGGCGGCGCGATCGGATCGTCCCAGCCGTGGCAGACCAATAGTTTCGCCGTGATCGGGGAGACATTGGCATAGTCCGGACGGTCGTAGACTCCGTGGAACGAGACCCCGCCGAGGATCGGCAGCCCGGCGCGCGCCATGTCGAGCACGCACTTGCCGCCGAAGCAGAAGCCGATCGCCGCGGCCTTGTCGGGATCGGCCTGGGGCAGTGCCTTGAGCGCGTCGAGCGAGGCGGCGAGGCGCTCGCGGAGCAGGCCGCGATCGGCGTTCATCTCGTTCATGTAGCGGCTGCGCTCGTCGGGCGGCAGCAGCGTGGCGCGCCTGCCCTGACCGAAGACGTCGGCGGCGAGCGCGACATAGCCGAGCCCGGCGAGCGCCTCGGCCTTCAGCGTGTCGGCCTCCTTCTGGCCGAGCACATTGGGGAGGACGAGAATGCAGGGGCGCGGGCCCTCGACGGCATCGTCCCACGCCGCGACGCCCTCGAACGGGCCGCCGGGGCCGGCATAGATCAGAGTCTGCCGGACGATTCTCATACGCGCTCCCGTTCGTGCTGAGCTTGTCGAAGCACCGTCTTTCTTTCTATCAGCGCGCTCGAAAAGAACAGGGCTTCGACAAGCTCAGCCCGAACGGGGTTGGGATGGCCCGCAAACTTGGAGGTCCCATGACCAAGCTCGTCCTGATCCGCCACGGCCAGTCGGCGTGGAACCTCGAGAACCGCTTCACCGGCTGGTGGGACGTCGATCTGACCGAACAGGGCGTGCAGGAGGCTTGGGCGGCGGGCGAACTGCTCAAGGAGAAAGGGCTCGATTTCGACCTGACCTTCACCAGCTTCCAGTCGAGGGCGATCAAGACGCTCAACCTCGCGCTCGAGGCGATGGGCCGGCTGTGGCTGCCGACCGAGAAGGACTGGCGGCTCAACGAGCGCCATTATGGCGGGCTGACCGGGCTCAACAAGGCCGAGACCGCGGCGCTGCACGGCGACGACCAGGTCAAGATCTGGCGCCGCAGCTTCGACGTGCCGCCGCCGCTGCCCGAGGAGGGCTCGGCCTGGGACCTGGCGAAGGACGAGCGCTACAAGGGCGTGCCGATCCCGCAGACCGAGAGCCTCAAGGACACGATCGCGCGGGTGTTGCCTTATTGGGAAGAACGGATTGCGCCCGAGATCCGTGCCGGCAAGCGCGTGCTGATCTCGGCGCACGGCAATTCGCTGCGGGCGCTGGTCAAGCATCTGTCGGGGATTCCGGACGAGGAGATCGTCAACCTGGAGATCCCGACCGGGCAGCCGATCGTGTACGAGCTGGACGATGCGCTGGTGGCGACCGATCGCTACTATCTCAGCGAGCGGTGACATCTTAGCCCCTCCCCTTCAGGGGAGGGGCTAAGAT
>NZ_JBYSXG010000102.1:0-3335 GCF_058782005.1 Sphingomonas sp. FW306-1B-B10E | reverse complement strand
CTCCTTTCTAGCCCCTCCCCTGAAGGGGAGGGGCTAGAAAGGAGTCACTCCGCCGCTTGCACCACTGCGTTTTCCGCCGCCTCGATCTCGGCGGCCTTGGCTTCGACCAGCTTGACGATGTGGCCGATCATGTCGGCGTCCTGGACGTGGTGGTCGGTGACGCCCGACAGATAGACCATGTGCTTGCCGTTGCCGCCGCCGGTGATGCCGATATCGGTCTCGCGCGCCTCGCCGGGGCCGTTGACGACGCAGCCGAGCACCGAGAGGCTCATCGGGGTGCGGATGTGCTGGAGGCGCTCTTCCAGAGCCTGGACGGTGCGGATCACGTCGAAGCCCTGGCGCGCGCAGCTCGGGCAGGAGACGACGCGGACGCCCCGGTTGCGGATGCCGAGCGCCTTGAGGATCTCGAAGCCGACGCGGACCTCTTCCTCGGGTTCGGCCGACAAGGACACGCGGATCGTGTCGCCGATGCCGTACCAGAGCAAGGACCCGATACCGATCGACGACTTGACCGTGCCGCCGACGAATCCGCCCGCCTCGGTGATGCCGAGATGGAGCGGGCAATCGACCTGGTCGGCGAGCTGCTGATAGGCGGCGACCGCGAGGAACAGGTCGCTCGCCTTCACCGCGACCTTGAATTCGTGGAAGTCGCGGTCCTGGAGCAGCTTGATGTGATCGAGTGCCGACTCGACCAGCGCCTCGGGGCACGGCTCGCCATATTTCTCGAGCAGGTCCTTTTCGAGGCTGCCGGCGTTGACGCCGATGCGGATGGAGCACCCGTTCGCCTTGGCGGCGTTGACCACTTCGTTGACGCGCTCCGCCGAGCCGATGTTGCCCGGGTTGATCCGCAGGCAGGCGGCGCCGGCATCGGCGGCCTCCAGCGCCCGTTTGTAGTGGAAATGGATGTCGGCGACGATCGGGACGCGCGCGGCGCGGACGATCTGCTTGAGCGCGGCGGTGCTCTCGACGTCGGGGCACGAGACGCGGATGATGTCGACGCCCGCATCCTCGCAGCGGCGGATCTGGTCGATCGTCGCGCGCACGTCGTCGGTTGGCGTGTTGGTCATCGTCTGCACCGTCACCGGCGCGTCGCCGCCGACGGGGACGTTGCCGACCATGATCTGGCGGCTCTGGCGACGCACGATATCGCGCCACGGGCGGAGGGACATGGGCTTCCTTGCTGAGGCTTTGCTTGGACTCGCATATAGCCCTCCCCGCCCCGCCGCGAAAGGCGTGCGTGCGCGGCGATCGCCGATCGGCCGGGCCCGCTGGCGCGCTTGCGGCGTTCTGCTAGGGAGACGGCGTCCCTCAGGGAGTGCCGCGATGCGCCTCTTGCCCCTCTTGCTCGGAGCTTTTCTCATGCCGCTGGCTGCCCAGGCCCAGGACCAACCCGAATGGACCCTGGTGATCCACGGCGGCGCCGGGATCATCGAGAGGGGCAAGCTTTCGCCCGAACAGGAAGCCGGGGCGACTGCGGGGCTGAATGCCGCGCTCGACGCGGGATCGAAGGTGTTGGCCGGCGGCGGCAGCGCGCTCGACGCGGTGCAGGCGGCGGTGCAGGTGCTCGAGGACGATCCGCACTTCAATGCCGGGCGCGGCGCGGTGTTCACCTGGGACGGCCGCAACGAGCTGGATGCGGCGATCATGGACGGGCGCAATCGCGCCGCCGGATCGGTCGCCGGGACCACCACGACACGCCATCCGGTCGCCGCGGCACGCGCGGTGATGGAGAAGAGCCCGCACGTCATGCTGTCGGGCGCGGGCGCCGACGAATTCGCGCGCGACCACGGGCTGGAGCAGGTCGACAACAGCTGGTTCGCGACGCCGGAGCGGCGCAAGCAGCTCGACAAGATGAAGGCGAACGACAAGCTCGGCTGGTTCGACGTCGACTTGAAATACGGCACCGTCGGCGCGGTGGCGATGGACGCCGAGGGGCATGTCGCCGCGGCGACCTCGACCGGCGGGCTCACCGGCAAGCGCTGGGGCCGGATCGGCGACGCGCCGATCATCGGCGCGGGCACCTATGCCGACGATCGCGCCTGCGCGGTCTCGGCGACCGGCGCGGGCGAGTTCTTCATCCGCGAGGGCGTGACGCACGAGATCTGCGCGCGGGTGCGATTCAAGGGCGAGGGCCTGCAAGCGGCGGCCGAGACGGTGATGGCCGAGGTCAAGGCACTCGGCGGCACCGGCGGCGTGATCCTGACCGGGCCCAAGGGCGAGATGGCATGGACCTTCAACACGCCGGGAATGTATCGCGGGCGGGTTTCGTCCAAAGGCGAGCGCGTGGTGGCGTTCTACGGCGAGGATTGACCCGCAATCCTGCCCCGGAGGGGGAGGTGGCAGCCGCAGGCTGACGGAGGGGTAGGCTCCTCAAGCGACGTCGCCCGGGGAGAATACCCCTCCACCGCTTCGCGGTCCCCCTCCCCCTCCGGGGGAGGATTGGGTAAGGGCGGCGCATGATTCGCACGCTCCTTATCCTGCTCAGCGCGATCCTCGGATTCGCAGCGACCCCCGCCAGCGCCTATTGGGAATATGGCCATGAGACCGTCGCGGCGATCGCGTATCGCAACGTGACGCCGGCGGTGCGCGCCGAGATCGGCAGGCTGCTCAAGCACCAGGCGCTGCTCGAGACGCCGACCTGCCCGGCGCGGACGATCGAGGAAGCGAGCGTCTGGCCCGATTGCATCAAGGAGCTCGGGCCGCGCTTCAGCTATGCGTATAACTGGCACTATCAGAACGTGAACGTCTGCAAGGACTTCACGCTCAAGGGCAATTGCCCCGACGGCAATTGCGTGTCGGCGCAGATCGAGCGCGCGACCAAATTGCTGAAGGACCGCAGCGTGCCGGTGCGCGAGCGCGTGATGGCGCTGGCGTTCCTCGTCCATTTCGTCGGCGATCTTCACCAGCCGCTCCACGCCGGCGACCGCGGCGACCTGGGCGGCAACAAGGCGAAATCGACCTACGGCATCTATTCGACCGAGAAGCTCAACCTGCATTCGATCTGGGACGGACTGCTCGCCGAGCGCGCGATCTCGACCCCGCCATCGCTGGTGCGGGTCTATTCTGCCGCGGAACGCAGCGCGGTGAACGGCGGCAGCGTCGAGGATTGGAGCCGCGACAGCTGGCAGGTGGCGCGGGACGTCGCTTATGCGAGCGCGTACGGCGATCCGTGCGGCCCGGTGCCCGAGCGCGCCAAGCTCGACGAGGCGGCGATCGAGAAACTGGTGGCGCCGGCGCGGCAGCAATTGGTCAAGGGCGGGCTCAGGCTCGCGCGATTGCTGGACGAGGCTTTGGGGTAACTTAAGCCCCTCCCCTTTAGGGGAGGGGTTGGGGGT
>NZ_JBYSXG010000101.1:0-3393 GCF_058782005.1 Sphingomonas sp. FW306-1B-B10E | reverse complement strand
GGGGTACGGGGGGGGGGGGCAAATCGACCGTGGCCGCGAACGTCGCGATCGCCCTGGCCAGGCGCGGGCGCCGCGTCGGGCTGGTCGACGCCGACATCTACGGTCCCTCGCAGACCCGGCTGCTCGGCGTCGACGGCATCCGGCCGCAAGCGCGCGAAAAGACGCTGATCCCGGTGCAGACCAAGTTCGGCGTGCCTTTGCTGTCGATGGGCGGGCTGGTCCCGGAGGGGCAGGCGATCGCGTGGCGCGGATCGATGGCGGGTGGCGCGCTCGGCCAGATGGTCGATGGCGATTGGGGCGACGCCGAGGTGCTTCTCCTCGATCTGCCGCCGGGCACCGGCGACCTCCAGCTGACCATGGTTCAGAAGCACAAGCCCGCCGGCGCGATCATCGTCTCGACGCCGCAGGACCTCGCATTGATCGACGCGACGCGCGCGGTCGACCTGTTCAACAAGGTCGACGTGCCGGTGATCGGCGTGATCGAGAACATGTCGGGCTATGCCTGCCCGCATTGCGGCGAAGTCTCGGACCCATTCGGCAGCGGTGGTGCCGAGGCGGCGGCGGGCGGCATGGGGCTGCCCTTCCTCGGCCGGGTGCCGCTCGAAATGGCGATCCGCGCCGCCTCCGACGCCGGCGATCCGCCCGCCGCGGGGAACGGCCCGCAAGCGGAGACGTTCGCCTTGTTGGCGGCGAAGCTCGACGAGTGGCTGACCGCAAACGGAGGCTGAGCCATGCCGCTGACGCGCGACGAAGACATAAGGGAACTGCTCGAAGAGACGCGGACGATCGCGATGGTCGGCGCGTCGGACCGGCCCGACCGGCCGAGCTATGGCGTGATGGCCTATCTCCAGAGCCGCGGCTACCGCGTGATCCCGGTCAATCCGCAGATCACCGGCGAGCACGTGCACGGCGAGTTCGTCTTCCGCGAGCTCGCCCAGATCGGCGAGCCGATCGACATGGTCGACATCTTCCGTCGCCCGATCGCGGCGGGCGAGGCGGTCGACGAGGCGATCGCCGCGGGTGCGAAGTCGGTATGGCTGCAGATCGGCGTGATCAACGAGGAAGCCGCCGCGCGTGCGGAGGCGGCGGGCCTCAAGGTGGTGATGGACCGCTGCCCCAAGATCGACATCCCGCGCCTCGGCGTCCCGAGGGTCGGCGGGGCGCACTAGGCGCACCCTGTGCTTACTCCGTCCCACCCCGGCGAAGGCCGGGGCCCAGGTTCGGCGAATAGGCGAGGGAGTTCCGCCATCGATGCAACAGTGCAACTGGGCCCCGGCCTCCGCCGGGGTGGTCGATCGGAACGCCGCCAATCCGTGCTCCTGCGAAAGCAGGAGCCTAGGGTTACAAAGGAAAGCGCTCGTGGCCCTGGGCTCCTGCTTCCGCAGGAGCACTAATTAGAGCCGCCCCAGCGCCCCGATCAGCCCCTCGAGATCGCGCATATCCTGGTACAGCCCGAAGCCGATCCGCAGCACGTCGCCGCGCACGTCGACGATGACGTCCTCCGCCTCGAGCTGCGCTTTCCACCGCGCCGCTTGCGGAGCGCGCAGCGCGAGGAAGCGCGCCAGCGATCCCGGGTTGAGCAGTTCCGCCTCGATCGGCAGCGCCGCCAGCAATGCGGCTTTCAGCGCCTCGGCATGGCCGGCGATGTCGGCGGTAGTCAGCCCCTCCTGCCGCAGCATGTCGCGCACCGCGACGAAGCGGTAGATCCCCGATGGATCGAAGGTCGCGCCTAGGAAGCGCCGCGCGTCGGGGGCGTAGCCGACGCTGCCCGGCGGCAGCGAAAGATCGTCGAACTCGGCATACCAGCCAGTGATCTCGGGCCGCGGCCCGAACCCCGGCGGGGCGTGAAGGAAGGCGCAGCCCTCGCCCGCCATCGCATATTTGTAGCCGCCGGCGAGGTAGAAGACGCGGTCGGCTATACCCGAAAGGTCGGTCGGCAGCGCCATGAAGCCGTGATAGCCGTCGATCACCACCCACGGCCCCTCGGGCCGCGCCAGCGCCGCGAGCGCGGCGACCTGCTCGAACACATGGCCGGTGCCGAACTGGACCTGGCTGACGAAGACCAAATCGTGTTCGCCCGCACCGGCGCGCGCGACGATCTCCTCCAAGGGCACCCGCTCGACCGTCACGCTGCCCGCTTCCTCCCAGCGCACGCTCTGGCGCCGGAAGCTGTGGAACTCGCCGTCGCTCGCCAGGATGCGCAGCGGCCGCCGCGGCAGTGCCGAGACGATGCGCAGCAGCAATTCGTGTGTGTTGGGCGCGAACACCACGGTGGTGGGATCGGGCAGCCCCAACTCCGCCGCGACATGGGCCTGCGCCGCAGGCCAGATCTCGCCCATCACCCGCTCCCATTTGCGGTCGGCGAGGCGCACCCCGTCCTCCCACGCGGCGAGCTGACCGAGATAGGAGGCGTCGGGCCAGAGGTGATGCGAATGCGCCGCGAAGTGCAGCCGCTCGGGGGCCGCCGCGATCGCGCGCTGGAACAGATGCTTGTAGCTGGTCACAGCTGCGTCCTGAGCGACCACAATTCCGGAAAGGCGCGCTTCTTGAGCGTCGATTCGAGATAGGGGACGCCCGGCGTGCCGCCGGTGCCTTGCTTCATCCCGATCACCCGGCTGACGGTGAGCACATGCTTGTGCCGCCACGTCGCCATCGCATCGTCGATGTCGACCAGCTTCTCGGCGAGCTGGTACAGGTCCCAATGCGTGTGCGGGTCGCGATAGACTTGGGCCCAGGCCGCTTCGACGCCTTCGTTTGGTTCGTAGGGCTGCGGCCAATCCCGTGCGAGCGCTTCAGCGGGCACCGCGAAGCCCGCGGCGGCGAGCGCGGCGTTGGCATCGTCCCACAGGCTCGGCTCGGCGGCATAAAGCTGGGTGAGCGCGCCCGGCGCACCGCCGCCGCGCACCCCGAGCAGCGTCTCGACCGCGCGGAACTGGTCCGACTGGAAGCCCGAGCTGGGGCCGAGCACTTCGCGGAAGCGGGTATAGTCGCTCGGCGTCATCGTCGCGAGCACGTCCCAGCTGAGCGTCATCACCGCCTGGATTCGGCTGATCCGCGCGAGGTTCTTATACGCCTCGATCAGCCGGCCCTCGCGGACCAACGCCTTGGCCGGCAGCAGCTCGGCAAGGATTTGCTTGAGCCACAGCTCCTTGGTCTGGTGGATGATGATGAACAGCAACTCGTCGTCGCGGTCCGACAGCGGATGCTGCGCGGCGAGCAGCTGGTCGAGCGCGAGATAGCGCCCATAGGTCATGGGTTCGGTCATGACTTTTTCCTCCCTGCTTGCAGGGAGGGGATCAAGGGGTGGGTGCGCGCGTCTTCGCGCTCAAAAAGACTCATCGCCAGGCTCCAGAGCGCCAGACGGGGCATCGAGCCCCGCCCGTCGCTGGACCC
>NZ_JBYSXG010000100.1:0-3606 GCF_058782005.1 Sphingomonas sp. FW306-1B-B10E | reverse complement strand
ACCCCAACCCCTCCCCTGAAGGGGAGGGGCTTTTCAGTCTCACCCTCCCTCATGCCGACACCACCGGCCCGGAGCTCTCCAAACTCAGCGTGTAGCTCCGCTCGCCATTGAAATCCCCGGCATAATCGAGCCGCGTCACCAGGAAGCGCCCGGTCATGCTCTCGCCGCTCTCGAAGCTCAGCCGGTAATCGTCGATCACCCCGCTCAGCGCATTGGCCTTGACCCGCCCCTCCGCCGCCGATCCGGTGAACACGCCCGCACCCGACACGCTCACCGAACGCACGCCTGCGCCCGACAGCAATTCGCGCCACCCGCCCGAATCCTTGCTGGTGATCACCACTGCCTCGCCATTGACGCTGAGCTGCGTCGTCCGCAGCCCCGCCACCGTGGTGAAACCGACCGGTGACCCGCCATTCCCGACCTTGAGCAGGAACGCGCTACCCTTCTCCGCCGCCATCGCTTTTCTCCTAATTGACTTGCAGCATCCGCACCCGGAACTCGATCACCGCCGCGCACATCCCCGGCCCTTCGCGAAAGATCCGGCTGCGCAGGAACGCCAGGCTGGCGATCCGCCACCCCTCGCCCAGATCGCGCGGCAGCCCCGGGATCACCGCGGCGAACCGGTCGGCAATCGCGCGCAGCCGGGCGCGATTGTCGTCGCCGAACACCACGATCGACATCCGCCCCTCGCGGCCGATCATGTCCTTGGTCCCCCAATCGACCAGCACCGCGTCGTCGATCACCGCATAGGGCCTGAGCGCGCGCTGCGGCGGCGAATCGAACACGCCGTTGACCACCAGGCCCAGTCCCGAATCCAACCCGAGCAGCGCCGCGAGCGCCTCGGCCAATTGCGTATGCGCACTCATCGCAGCCACCCTCCCGGCCAGCGCAAGGCGGGGTCGCGCAGCCAGCGCCGCCACAGCCCCCGCCCCGAAATCACCACGCGCTTGTCCTCGGCCTCGACCGAGAGCCCGGGCAGCGCCTCGCGCGCGGCGTCGCGCAGCCGCAGCGCCGCCTGCGCCGCCGCACGCTCGCCCGCCGCCTCGGCGCGCGCCTCGAGCCCGTTCATGCCGACCGCCGCGCGGGCGCGAGCCGCACCCGCCGCCACGGCCGCCACAAGGCCGCGACCGCCGCCGGCGGCGCCCCGCCGCTCGCCCGCGCCTCGAACAGATGCACCGCGAGCAGCACGATCCCTTGCGCCAGCGGCGCCGGCAGCGCGCCGAACTCCCCGGCCAGCCCTGCCGAATAGCCGACGCGGATCCGCCCGACGGCGATGCCTGCGCTGCCGCGCACCCAGCCCTCGCCCGCCGCGTCGACGTCGATCGCATAGGCATCGGCGGGCAGCGCGAAGCCGGCGCCCGCCATGCTCAGCCCCTCGACCGTCTCGATCGCCGCGACCGGCGCCGCGGCGAGCCGCTGCCACGCGCCATGCGCCGGCAATATCATCTGCCACGCGCGCACGATCAGCGATTGCCCGGTAAACGCCTCGCACAGCGCCAATGCCGTCGCGACATGCGTGTCGAGCAGCGCGTCCTCGGCAGTGCCGCTGACGCGCAAGTGAAGCTTGGCAGCATCGCGCGCAGCCGCGATCGCCACCGCCGGAAAGGGCGGAGCAAGCATGAGTGTCTCCTACATCGAGTTCTCCCTCGCCCCCTGAAAGGGGGAGAGGGTTGCGCAGACTTAGGTTTTGCGAAGCAAAGCCTTAGTCGGAGCTGGGTGAGGGGGTGCGGCTTCGAAGAAGCCGCGCGGCGCAACGCGCCGTTCTACCCCTCACCGACCTCCGCTAGGGCGGCAAGCCGCGATATCCTCTCCCACAAGGGGAGAGGGAAAAGTTCACGAAACCGCGAACTTGAGCAGCTTGATCGCCTCGGAGTTGCTCACCATCCCCCCCACGCGCTTGGTCGCGTAGAAATGCACGAACGGCTTGTTGGTATAGGGATCGCGCAGCACCTGCGTCTCGCCGCGCTCGGCGATCAGATAGCCCGCCTTGAAGTTGCCGAACGCGATGCTCAGCGAATTCGCCGCGATGTCGGGCATGTCCTCGGCCTCGACCACCGGATAGCCGAGCAAGGTCGCCGGCTGGCCCGACACCAGGCTCGGCTGCCACAGGAACGCCCCGTCGACCGTCTTGAGCTTGCGGATCTTGGCCAGCGTCGCGCTGTTCATCACCCAGCTCGCGCCCTGGCGATACGGCGCGCGCAGGCTCTGGACGAGATCGATCAGTTTCTCGTCGGGATTGGCCGCGAACGCCCCCGCCGCGCCGCTCGCAATATATTGCAGCGTCCCGAACGGCCGCGCGGCATCGCTGACCGCCGAAGTCGCCGCGGTCAGGAAGCCCTTGGGCCGATTGACCCCGCTGCCATTGACGAAGGCGCTCCCCTCCGCCGCGGCGAATTCGCGCGCGACTTCGCTCGCCAGCCATTGCTCGACATCGAACGCCGCATCATCGAGCATCGCCTGACTCGCCGCCGGATTGGCATAGAGGTCGCCCATCGGCGGCGCGACTTCGTTGAACACGGGCGTCGCGGTCTCGGGTCGCGCGGCCGTCTCCGCGGCCCAGCCCGACACCACGCCGCCGCTGGTCACCAATTTGCGATAGCCGCTGCTCCCCACCTTCACGACATTGGCGATCGCGCGAATCGGCGACACCGTC
The DNA here is from genome assembly GCF_058782005.1 of Sphingomonas sp. FW306-1B-B10E. NCBI lineage: Bacteria > Pseudomonadati > Pseudomonadota > Alphaproteobacteria > Sphingomonadales > Sphingomonadaceae > Sphingomonas > Sphingomonas sp. FW306-1B-B10E. Next base: position 953 of record NZ_JBYSXG010000100.1, on the reverse strand, counting down.
TTCAGGGTCGCGTCGATCAGGCTGTCGATCTCCTCGGGCACGGCATAGCCGCCCGCGGCATCGGTCGCGCCCGACAGCGCCTTCATCTCGATCCCGCCCCCGCTGCGCAGGAACCCCTCGAACGCCGCGCTGCCCAGCGGCCGCCCGCCCGCCAGCATCGGCCGCACCGGCGGCAGCCCGCCGCGCTCCACTGCCTCGAAGCTCGCCTCGAGCGCATTCGTCGTCACCTCGTCCATGCTCGTCTCCCGTCCACGCAAAAAAGCCCGGCGAGGAATCCCGCCGGGCTGGAAATTGCTGATCAATCTCGAACGGCTGTCCCCCCGCCGGGGACGCCAAAGCCATCGCTCCCCTCCCTGAAAGGGAGGGGCCGGGGGTGGGTGCGCGCGTCTGCGCGCCCAAAAAGAGAATCTGTACGCTGCCCGGCAAAAGCCCGCCTGAGCCAGTGCATTCTGCCGCTTCGACCAGGCTAGTTACGAGCTGTCTGGTTACGTCAAATAGCGAGACCGCGGCGTTCGAGTCCGCCCTGCCCGCGAAGCGACTGCAACGGGCCGAATGCCGCCCAAGCGTTCCGCAGCAATCTCCAAAACGTGCAGAACGACCCCGTCGGGATTGGCGAGCACCTCCGAATTCCACAGGCGTGTGACACGCCAGCCATTCGCTTCCAGGAATGCGGTCCGCTGCGCATCATAGGCGATCGCTTCGAGATGCTGGCTTCCGTCCAACTCCACCGCAAGGCGCACGCTCCGGCAAGCGAGATCGATGATGTAGGGAGCCTCGATACATTGCCGCGTGAATGCTGGACGATAGCATGCGATGCGGTGCCAGATCGCAAGCTCCGCCGGCGTAGGGTTGTTCCGTAACGCGCGCGCTCGGGCGGTCAGCTTCGGATCGATCCGGCGTCGCATTCGGTGAGCCTAGGTGGCTTCGCTGCGCTCGCCAACCCACCCCTAACC